>NZ_JBHVBO010000146.1:0-10594 GCF_042668085.1 Isoptericola sp. NPDC057391
GTCCTATCTTTCCCGAAGTGGAGCGCCCCCTGGGGCGCGTGAACGGGACTGCGAAGAGGTTCTCGACCCCGACCGTGACCTGGACCGAGGCTCAGTCCTCGATCGTGACCGAGTTGATGACGATGTCCTGCACCGGGCGGTCGCCGGGGCGGGTGGGCGTGGTGCCGATCGCGTCGACGACGGCGCGCGACTCGTCGTCGGCCACCTTGCCGAAGATGCTGTGCTTGCCGTTCAGCCACGGGGTGGCGCCGGTGGTGATGAAGAACTGCGAGCCGTTGGTGCCCTCGACGGCACCCGTGACGGGGTTGCGGCGCTTGCCGGCGTTCGCCATCGCGAGGATGTACTTGCCGTCGAACTGGAGCTCGGGGTGGATCTCGTCGTCGAAGGTGTAGCCGGGGCCGCCGGTGCCGGTGCCCAGCGGGTCCCCGCCCTGGATCATGAAGTTGTCGATGACGCGGTGGAAGATCACGCCGTCGTACAGGGGGTCGTTGCGCTCGGCGCCCGTGGCCGGGTCCGTCCACGTCGTGGTGCCCTTGGCCAGCCCGACGAAGTTCGCGACGGTCTTGGGCGCGTGGTTCGGCAGCAGCTCGATGCGGATGTCACCGGCGGTGGTGTGGAGGGTTGCGAACATGTCCTCATCCTCTCACCCTCCCTCTCACCAACCGTATCCAGGACCCGCACGGCGCGGCCCGCGCGTGCCGCTGCAGGCCAGGGCACCAGGTGGCACAGTGGGTCCATGGTGCGAAAGAACGTGGGCGACAGCGTCAAGGACACTGCCAAGGACCAGGCCGAGAAGCTCTCCTCGAAGGTCTCCGAGAAGGTGAGCTCGACGATCAACGACATCGACACCGAGAAGCTCAAGGGCTCCGCGACCGAGGCGGCCGCCGTCCTGGTCGACGTCGGCGCCCGGGCCGCGGGCGGGGCGAAGGGCGCCGCGAACCAGGCCAAGGACTGGGCCGAGCCGCGCGTCGACTCCTTCCTCGAGTGGCTCGTGCCCCGCGCCGAGAAGGCGTGGCGCGAGAGCGTGCTCGCGGCGGCGCCGCGGGTCGAGAAGGCGGCCGACAAGGCCGCCCCGCTCGTGGACACGGCGCACGACAAGATCGTGGACGACTACCTGCCGCGCATGGTCCAGGCGTTCAACGAGGCCGCGACGCGCGCCGGCGCGGCCGCGGGTGCGGCGGGCGTCGTGGCAGCGGACGCCGCGCGCGACGCCGCGGAGAAGGCCGGCCGCGCGGGCAAGAAGGCCGCGAAGAAGGCGGCCAAGGAGGCCGCCAAGGCCCAGGTCGCCGCCGAGAAGGCGGCGCACAAGGCCGCCAAGGAGGCCGAGAAGTCCGGCAAGGGGAAGGGGCTGTTCTGGTTCCTCGCGCTCGCCGGGGCCGCCGTGGCCGGGTACGCCTTCTGGCGCCGCGCCCAGCCGCAGAACGACCCGTGGGCCGAGCCCTGGGAGCAGCAGTCGGGTCCGGACTACGACGGCGCGGCACGCGACGCGCGGCACGCGGTCGGCGACGCGGCGGAGGCCGTCGGCGAGGCCGCGGGCCACGCCGTCGCGAAGGGCCGCGAGGCCGCCGAGCGCGCCTCCGAGAAGGCCGCCGAGCTCGGCGAGGAGGTCACCGAGGCCGTGGACAAGGCCAAGGACAAGGCGACCGACGCGGCCAAGAAGGCCACGAACCGCACGCGTTCCACCGCCCGCAAGGCGGAGGACGCCGCCGGGGACGCCGCGAAGGACGCGGGGGACGGCGACAAGGCCTGACCACCCGCCGCACGGACGGCACCGCACCGCGCCGTCCGCCACACCACCACCGCAGGGCCTCGTCCACAGGGACGGGGCCCTGCGGCGTCCCCGGCTCAGCCCTGCGGCACGTCCTGGAAGGCGCGGACCTCGACCCGGCCTCCGAGAGCCTTGGCCGCCAGCGTCCCCCACGCGATCGCCGCGGCGTCGTCCGCGGCCTCGATCACCCAGAGCCCGCCGAGGTACTCCGGGGCCTCCACGAACGGGCCGGGGGTGACCGTCGCGGGCTCACCGGCGCCGTCGATGGTCGTGGCCGTGCTCGGCGGGTGCAGCCCGCCGGCGAACCGCAGCGCGTCCGCGGCCTCCAGCGACTCGTTGAACGCGCCCACCGCGGCGAGCGTGGCCTCGAGCTCCTCCGGGTCCATGGTCGCCATCGTGGGTTCGGTCTCGGAGTCGTGCGGCACGGACAGCAGGTACAGCGTCATCATGACCCCCTTGTCGTGACGGACGGCCGGTCGGCGGCCCACCACCCACCATGCGGGATCGGTGGCGCGGGCTCAACACCTCGGACGTTCCGCCATGCGACGACGAGACCCCGCACGCCGGCGGGCGTACGGGGTCTTCTGTGGTGGAGCCAAGGGGACTCGAACCCCTAACCCCCTGCTTGCAAAGCAGGTGCGCTACCAATTGCGCCATGGCCCCTGGCGGCCTCGTCAGACGGGCCGGGCGTGCTCAGTCGATGGTGTCGGTGACCTCGGACCACAGGTCCCGGTCGGCCGAGTCCTCGTTGAGACGGCGCCAGACCAGGTATCCCGCGCCCAGCGCGAGCAGGAGGACGAACAGCTTCTTCATCTTCTGCCTCCTCGTCACGACCGTCGTCGTGCGTCTCGGGCCCGGGCCTGAGGTGGCCTGGAGTGGGGCTAGGAGGACTTGAACCTCCGACCTCTTCCTTATCAGGGAAGCGCTCTAACCGTCTGAGCTATAGCCCCGAGCGCGCCCCCACGAGGGAGCGCGTGCAGCACGGAACATTACCGTACGCGCGGGTCCGTTCCCAAACCGGGGGAGCCGTCACGCGGTGTGACGTCGGTCCCGGCCGGGAGCGGGTTCACTCGTCCGTCAGCGTCAGGTGCACGCCGCCGACGAGCGCGGCCGTGATGTTGTACAGGATGGCCATGATCGTGGCGAGCGCGGTCAGCAGCACCACGTTGACGATGGCGATCAGCACCGACAGCGAGACGACGCGGTCGAACTCGATGAACTGCATGAGGTTCACGGCCTGCGGGCCGATCGTCTCGCTCAGGAAGCCCTGGATCTTCGCGAAGGTGCCCATGTCGTTGAGCACGTACCAGACCACCATCGTCGCGACGACGGTGATGAAGCCGATCGCGACGGACAGCAGGAACGCGAGCTTCATGATCGACCACGGGTCGACCCGCGAGACCGACAGGCGCACGCGGCGCGCGCCGGCGCCGGGCTGTGCGGTCCCGACCATCGGGCCGCCCACGGGAGCCGCCGCCGCGGGAGCGGCCGTCCCGTGCACGCCACCGGCGGAGTAGTGCATCTCCGGGCGGGGCTCGGCGGACTTCGAGGAGCTCTTCGAGGACGCCTGAGCGCCCGTGTCGCCCGCGCCGTCCTGGCCCTTGCTCGGCGCCTCCGGCATGACCGACTGGACCTTCTTCGCCGCGCTCCGGGCGGCGGCGAGGGCGGCCGCCGCCGCCTTCACCGCGCCCTCCTTGACGGGCGACGCGCCCTGGGCTGCCGTGCCGTCCGGGGCGACCCCGGGTGCGGACGCCGGAGCGGACGACGGGGTGGCGGCCGGCGGGGCCGGCGGGGCCGGCACCTCGCCGACGCGGACGGCACCCGCGGGTGACGTGGTCGCCGTGGTCGACGTCGCGCCCGCTGCCGGGCCGCGACGGTGGGTCGAGTCGTCGATCTCGGCCTCCCGCGTGGGAGGCGCCGACGACGCCCGGGTCGACGCGCTGTTCTCCGTCATCAGTCCTCGTCCCCGCTCGTGGTCTGCTCGTCGGCGGTCTGCTCGTCCACGCTAACCGACTCGTCGCCGCTTGCCTCGTCGACGTCCCGACGTTCGACGTTGCGGGCGACGGCGATGATGCGGTCACCGCGGTCCGGCTTCGCGAACGTCACGCCCTGCGTGGTACGGCCGGTGAGGTTCACCTCGGCGACCGCCGAGCGCACGATCTTGCCACGCTCCATGATGACCAGCACCTCGTCGTCGGCCTCCGTGACCAAGGCCCCCACGAGGTCTCCACGAGCCTCGACCAGGTTGGCGACCTTGATGCCGTAGCCGGCGCGTCCCTGGACCCGGTACTCCGTGATCGCGGTGCGCTTCGCGAAGCCGCCCTCGGTCACGACGAACAGGTCCGTCCCCGGGGTGACGACGTCCGCGTTGAGCAGCTCGTCCTCCTCCCGGAACTTCATGCCGGTCACGCCCGACGTCGCCCGGCCCATGGGCCGCAGCGTGTCGTCGTCGGCGGGGAAGCGGATCGACTGACCCTTGCGGGACACCAGGATGAGGTGGTCGTCGGCGTTCACGAGGCGCGCGGCGACGAGCTCGTCGGCGTGCCCCTCCTCGTCCTCGCGCAGGTTGATCGCGATGAGCCCGCCCGAGCGCGGCGAGTTGTACTCGCCGAGGCGGGTCTTCTTCACGAGCCCGCGACGCGTCGCGAGCACCAGGTAGTCCGCGGCCTCGTAGTCCGGCAGGTCCAGCACCTGCGCGATGTGCTCGCCGGGCTGGAACGCCAGCATGTTCGCCACGTGCTGACCCTTGGCGTCACGACCGCCCTCGGGCAGCTCGTAGCCCTTGGCGCGGTACACCCGGCCGAGGTTCGTGAAGAACAGCAGCCAGTGGTGCGTCGTCGTGACGAAGAAGTGCTCGACGATGTCGTCCTCGCGCAGCGCGGCCCCGCGCACCCCCTTGCCGCCGCGCCGCTGGGCGCGATAGCTGTCGGTCCGGGTGCGCTTCGCGTAGCCGCCGCGCGTGATCGTGACGACGACCTCCTCCTCGGGGATGAGGTCCTCGACCGACATGTCGCCGTCGAAGGGCAGGATCGTGGTGCGGCGCTCGTCGCCGTACCGGTCGACGATGTCGTCGAGCTCGTCCTGCACGATCGTCCGCTGACGCTCGGGCTTGGCGAGGATGTCCTGGTAGTCCTTGATCTGCCGCTCGAGCTTGTCGTGGTCGTCGATGATCTTCTGGCGCTCCAGCGCGGCGAGGCGCCGCAGCTGGAGGGCGAGGATCGCGTTGGCCTGCTGCTCGTCGACGTCGAGCAGCTCCATGAGGCCGGTGCGGGCCTGCTCGGCGTCGGGCGACCGGCGGATGAGCGCGATGACCTCGTCGAGCGCGTCCAGCGCCTTGAGGTAGCCGCGCAGGATGTGGATCTCGCGCTCCGCCTCGGCCAGCAGGTACTCGGTACGGCGACGCACGACCTCGACCTGGTGGGTGGTCCAGTGGCGCACGAAGGCGTCGAGGCTGAGCGTGCGTGGCACGTCGTCGACGAGCGCCACCATGTTCGCGCCGAAGCTGAACTGCAGCGGCGTGTGCTTGTACAGGTTGTTCAGCACGACCTTCGCGATGGCGTCGCGCTTGAGCACGATGACGAGGCGCTGGCCGGTGCGGCCGGAGGTCTCGTCGCGGATGTCCGCGATGCCGGCGAGCTTGCCGTCGTTGACGAGGTCGGCGATCTTGCTGGCCAGGTTGTCCGGGTTGACCTGGTAGGGCAGCTCGGTGATGACGAGGCAGATCCGGTTCTGGATCTCCTCGACGTTGACGACGGCGCGCATCGTGATGGAGCCGCGCCCGGTGCGGTACGCCTCCTCGATGCCCTTGGTGCCGAGGATCTGCGCGCCGGTCGGGAAGTCGGGTCCCTTGATGCGCTGCATGAGCGCGGCGAGGAGCTCCTCGCGCGACGCGTCGGGGTTCGCCAGGTGCCAGCGCACGCCCTCGGCGACCTCGCGCAGGTTGTGCGGCGGGATGTTGGTCGCCATGCCGACGGCGATGCCGGCGGAGCCGTTGACCAGCAGGTTCGGGAACCGGGCGGGGAGGACGACGGGCTCCTGCGTGCGCCCGTCGTAGTTGTCCTGGAAGTCGACCGTGTTCTTCTCGATGTCCCGGACCATCTCCATGGCCAGCGGGGCCATGCGGCACTCGGTGTACCGCGGGGCGGCGGCCGGGTCGTTGCCGGGCGAGCCGAAGTTCCCCTGGCCGGCGACGAGCGGGTAGCGCAGCACCCAGTCCTGCACGAGGCGCACCAGGGTGTCGTAGATCGCCGTGTCGCCGTGCGGGTGGAACTTGCCCATGACGTCGCCCACGACGCGGGAGCACTTCGAGTACGCACGGTCGGGGCGGTAGCCGCCGTCGTACATCGCGTACAGCACGCGGCGGTGCACCGGCTTGAGGCCGTCCCGCACGTCCGGGAGCGCGCGCCCGACGATGACGCTCATCGCGTAGTCGAGGTAGCTGCGCTGCATCTCCAGCTGCAGGTCCACCTGGTCGATGCGGCCGTGCTGCACCGTCACCGTGCCGTCGGTCGTGTCGATCGCCTCGTCGTCCGGGGCGCCGTCCGTCATGTCGGGGCCGGGGGTCTCGTCCGTCACCGTCTACCTTCTTCCTGTCCTGCGCCGCCGGGGCGCGGGTTCCGTCGTCCTCGAGATCGTGTCGCTGATGGCGTACAACGGCGTGCGTACGAGTTGTACGACGCCGTCCCTGCCGCTAGATGTCGAGGAAACGGACGTCCTTGGCGTTGCGCTGGATGAAGCTGCGGCGGGACTCGACGTCCTCGCCCATGAGCACCGAGAAGATCTCGTCGGCCGCGGCCGCGTCGTCCATGGTCACCTGCAGCAGCGTGCGGTGCTCCGGGTCCATGGTGGTGTCCCAGAGCTCGGTGTAGTCCATCTCGCCCAGGCCCTTGTAGCGCTGGATGCCGTTCTCCTTGGGGATCCGCTTGCCGGCGGCCAGCCCCTCCTTGAGGAACGCGTCCCGCTCCCGGTCGGAGTACACGTAGTCGTGCGGCGCGTTCGACCACTTGAGCCGGTACAGCGGCGGCTGCGCCAGGTACACGTGGCCGTGCTCGATGAGGGGGCGCATGTACCGGAACAGCAGCGTGAGCAGCAGGGTGCAGATGTGCTGGCCGTCGACGTCGGCGTCGGCCATGAGCACGATCTTGTGGTACCGGAGCTTCGAGAGGTCGAAGTCCTCGCCGATGCCCGTGCCGAACGCCGTGATGAGGGACTGGATCTCCTGGTTGGAGAGCGCCTTGTCGAGACGGGCCCGCTCCACGTTGAGGATCTTGCCGCGCAGCGGGAGGATCGCCTGGTTGTGGGGATTGCGGCCGCGGACGGCGGAGCCGCCGGCCGAGTCTCCCTCCACGATGTAGATCTCGCAGTCCTCCGCGCGGTTGGACTGGCAGTCCTTGAGCTTGCCGGGCATGCCGCCCGAGCTGAGGATCCCCTTGCGGCGCGTGGCCTCGCGCGCCTTGCGGGCCGCGATGCGCGCCTGCGACGCCTGGATGGCCTTGCGGATGACGTCGCGCGCCTCGTTCGGGTGGGCGTCGAACCAGTCGACGAGCTTCTCGCGTACCACGCGCTGCACGAACGTCTTCGCCTCGGTGTTGCCGAGCTTCGTCTTGGTCTGGCCCTCGAACTGCGGCTCGCCGAGCTTGACGGAGATGACGGCGGTGAGGCCCTCGCGGATGTCGTCTCCCGTGAGGTTGTCGTCCTTCTCCTTGATGATCTGCTTGTCGCGCGCGTAGCTGTTCACCAGGGTGGTGAGCGCCGCGCGGAAGCCCTCCTCGTGCGTGCCCCCCTCGGTGGTCGAGATGGTGTTCGCGAACGTGTGCACCGACTCGCTGTACGCGCTGGTCCACTGCATCGCGATCTCCACCGAGATCTTGCGCTCCGTGTCCTCCGACTCCACGTCGATGATCTCGGGGTGGATGAGCTCGGACTTCTTGGCCGCGTTGATGTGCGCCACGTAGTCGGTGAGGCCGTTGTCGTAGCGGTACGTCACCGAGCGCACGGGGTTCGTGTCCTCGACGTCGGCCGCGCCGTCGACCGCGGTGACGTCGCCGTCCGCGCCCTCCGGGGCCTGGCCGGCGACCTCGTCGTCCGCGACGGCGTGGCCGGCACGCTCGTCGCGCAGCGTGATCTGCAGGCCCTTGTTGAGGAAGGCGTACTGCTGGAAGCGCGAGCGCAGCGTCTCGAAGTCGTACTCCGTGGTCTCGAAGATCGTGTCGTCGGCCCAGAACGTCTGTGTGGTGCCCGTGGCCTCGCCCTCGGCCAGCGGCTCGAGCTTCTGCACCTCGGTGACGGGCTCGCCGCCGTCGCGGTACTCCTGACGCCAGTGGAAGCCGTCGCGCTTCACCTCGGAGACGAAGCGGGTCGACAGCGCGTTCACCACCGACATGCCCACGCCGTGCAGGCCGCCGGAGACGGCGTAGCCACCGCCGCCGAACTTACCGCCCGCGTGGAGGATCGTCATGACGACCTCGAGCGTCGGCTTGCCCTCGGTGGGGTGCATCGCGACGGGGATGCCGCGGCCGTTGTCGCGGACGCGGACGCCGCCGTCGGCGAGGAGCGTCACCTCCACGCTGTCGGCGTGACCCGCGAGGGCCTCGTCCACAGAGTTGTCCACAATCTCGTAGACCAGGTGGTGCAGGCCCCGCTCGCCTGTCGAGCCGATGTACATGCCCGGGCGCTTGCGGACGGCCTCCAGGCCCTCCAGGACGGTGATGTTGCCGGCGTCGTACCCGTTCCCCGGTCCGGCTGCTCCGTTGGCTCCGTGGGCGACAGTGTCGGGACGGGGGGTGTCGGTTCGGTCTGCCACAGGCGGAGCTGCTCCTCGGTCGTCGTGCACGCGCCGACGCTTCGTGCGGTGTGCAGGCGGCGCGGCTCTCAGGTTCCGGGCTGCGCTCGACCGAGCCGTGCGAGAGGTCGCAGCACGACCCGGAATGACCGTCCCAGTCTACCTGCCGGAGGCAAGGAATCGGCGGATTGACGCCGCTGGGGGGAAGTTCCGCACACGTTGTCCACAGGCGGTGGACGGCGCGTCCTCCACAGCATTGTCCACAGGGTTTTCCCCAGGCTTGTCCACAGTTCGGGGGCAGTCCGGGCTGCTCCTCCGGAAGGTCGGGTTTTTGTGCTCTGACCGTTATCAACGGCTCTCCCGATTTGCTCCAAAAACTGGTGTACTACACCACGATTCCCCGTTTCGCACGTCGACTGGCGCGCGCCCGTGCACCGGTCACCACCGAAGGGACAACCCCACAGTGAAGAGGACCCTGGCCGGCGTCGCCGCGACGACGCTCGCCGTCGGAGGGATGCTCGTCGCCACCGCGGCGCCGGCCTCCGCCCACACCCCGCGCGTCAACGACTCCTGTAGCAGCCTCGAGGTGAACCTCACCCAGTACCAGGGCGCCGACGTCGTCGTCACCATCGACGGCACGACCGTCGCCGACGAGAAGTTCGACAGGTCGTGGCACCGGACGTTCGAGCTCGACGGGTCGAAGGGCCACGAGTGGACCGTCGACGTCGACGCGCGGGACGGCGACCAGTACGACGCCCACGAGCGCGGCACCACCAAGCCCTGCACGCCGACGACGCCCGAGCAGCCGCAGGGAACCGACATCCAGGTGGGCATCTACCTCTACCCGAAGCTCGACAAGGACGAGCCCGCCGCGTGGGAGAACTCCGGGAAGCAGCAGCTGCTCGGGACCACGCCGCTGACCGTCCCCGAGGACGAGCTCAGGAACGACGAGCACTGGTACACCGAGCTCCCGGAGACGGACGCGCTCGACGACATCGACCTGTGCACCGGCTGGGGCATCCAGCAGGACCTGGTGCGCGGCGGTGTCGACGACTACACGATGCCCGAGACGATCACCTACCCCGACGGCTCGTCCATGGACGGGAACCTCGTCGACTGGCAGCACCAGGAGCTGAGCGACTTCGGCATCGAGCTGCCGTCCGCCGAGGACTGCGCCACGCCGCCCGAGCCCGAGGTCCCCGAGGTCGAGGAGCCCCAGGTCGTGGTGCCGCAGGCGCCGGCCGCGCTCGAGATCTGCGGCGCGGACGCGTCCGACGTGATCCTCCCGGCGGACACCGAGGACGTCACGTACCTCACCACCGAGCAGGGTGTGCTCGCGGTCCCAGCCGCGGGGCGCACCTTCGGCCACGACCTCGCCGGGTACACGCGCACCGAGGGTGGCGACGTGATCTTCCCGATCGAGCAGCTCGTCCCCTCGGAGGAGGAGTGCGCGCTGGTCCCCGGTGACATCGGCGCGGTCTGCGTGGGCGACACGCCCTACCTGGACTACGGCATCTCGCTGCCCGAGGGCGTCGAGGTCGACGACGACACGCCGCTGACGATCACGTTCCTGCACCCGGACGGGGGCGAGAACTACGTCGCCACCGACCAGCCGCTCGAGGGCGAGCTCCTGTGGCCCGGCGCTTCCGACGCCGAGCCCAAGCAGTGGCCGGGCTGGGAGCAGCAGGAGGACGGCTCCTACGTCGAGACCGACGGCAACTACGCCTGGACCCGTGACGGCGTCGAGGTGCTCTTCGAGGTCAACCCCGAGTACTCGCAGGTCGTGAGCTACCCCGAGGCGAACACCGAGTGCGCCAACCCCGTGGGCACGGGCGGCGCGGACGTGGACGTCGTCGCGGACGACGCCGACGTCCCGCCGGCCGCGGCCGAGCCCGCCGACGAGCTGCCGAAGACGGGTGCGACGGTCGGCGTCTTCGCCGGCATCGCCGCGCTGCTGATCGTCGGTGGTGGCGTGCTGTTCTGGCTGCGTCGCCGCATCCAGCACTGACGCACCACGCACGAAGAGCGAGGGGCCCGGCCGCAGC
>NZ_JBHVBO010000147.1:0-10584 GCF_042668085.1 Isoptericola sp. NPDC057391
GCACCCACGGGGGGTGCCGGGCCGTCGGCGGTGGTTCAGCGGGTCCCTGTCGGGATCACGCCTCCTCGAGCAGCTTCGAGGTGCGCGACTGGTCGAGCGGGATGCCCGGGCCCATCGTCGTCGTCATCGTGGCCTTGGTGATGTAGCGGCCCTTGGACGACGTCGGCTTGAGACGCAGGACCTCGTCGAGCGCGGCGGCGTAGTTCTCCACCAGCGCCTTCTCGTCGAAGGACGCCTTGCCGATGATGAAGTGCAGGTTCGAGTGCTTGTCGACGCGGAACTCGATCTTGCCGCCCTTGATGTCGGACACGGCCTTGGTCACGTCCATCGTCACGGTGCCGGTCTTCGGGTTCGGCATGAGACCGCGGGGGCCCAGCACCTTGCCCAGACGACCGACCTTGCCCATGAGGTCCGGCGTCGCCACGGCGGCGTCGAAGTCGGTGTAGCCACCGGCGACCTTCTCGATCAGGTCGTCGCCGCCGACCTCGTCGGCGCCGGCCGCACGGGCCTCCTCCGCCTTGGCGGCGTTCGCGAAGACGATCACGCGGGCCGTCTTGCCGGTGCCGTGGGGCAGGTTGACCGTGCCGCGGACCATCTGGTCGGCCTTGCGGGGGTCGACGCCCAGGCGGAACACGACCTCGACGGTCGCGTCGTACTTGACCGTCGCGGTCTCCTTGGCGAGGCGGACCGCCTCGAGGGGGCTGTACAGGTTCTCGCGGTCGATCTTCTCGGCCGCGGCGCGGTACGCCTTGCTGCGCGTTGCCATCTGCTTCTCCTTCTGCAGTCGTGGTGAGCGGGTCCGCGCGGACCCTGCCACGTGCCCGACGTCGATCGCCGGGACTTGGTCCGAGCCGCCCTGACCGCGCCGGAAGGGTCCGGTCACGGCCGGGCGGCCCGGGCGCGGATCACTCCGCGACGGTGATGCCCATCGAACGAGCGGTGCCGGCGACGATCTTCATCGCGGCGTCGATGTCGTTCGCGTTGAGGTCCTGGAGCTTGGTCTGCGCGATCTCGCGGACCTGGTCCTGGGTGAGCTGCGCGACCTTGACGGTGTGCGGGGTCGCGGAGCCCTTGGCCACGCCGGCGGCCTTCTTGATGAGCTCGGCGGCCGGCGGCGTCTTCGTGATGAACGTGAACGAGCGGTCCTCGTACACGGTGATCTCGACGGGGACGACGTTGCCGCGCTGCGACTCCGTGGCCGCGTTGTAGGCCTTGCAGAACTCCATGATGTTCACGCCGTGCTGACCGAGCGCGGGACCGATCGGCGGGGCGGGCGTGGCCGCACCGGCGTTGATCTGGAGCTTGATGAGGCCGGCGACCTTCTTCTTGGGAGGCATGACTCTTCCCTGACTTTCTTGTTCGTGGGCCGACGCCGTGGGCGATGACCCGGTTGCAGTACTGCGTCCGTCAGATCTTGGCGACCTGGTTGAACGACAGCTCGACCGGGGTCTCCCGGCCGAAGATGGAGACGAGGACCTGGAGCTTCTGGGCCTCGGCGTTGATCTCGGAGATCGTGGCGGGCAGCGTGTCGAACGGGCCGTCGGTGACGGTGACCGACTCGCCGACCTCGAAGTCGACCTCGACCGGGGCCTTCGCCGTCGCGCCCGACGTCGCCGCCGCGGCCTTGCCGGCCTCGGGGGCGGCCTCGACGAACACCGGCGCCAGCATCGAGTAGACCTCGTCGAGCGTCAGCGGCACGGGCTGGTGCGTGTGGCCGACGAAGCCGGTGACGCCCGGCGTGTGGCGCACCGCGCCCCACGACTCGTCCGTGAGGTCCATGCGCACGAGGACGTAACCGGGGATGCGGACGCGGCGGACGGTCTTCTTCTGCGCGTTCTTGATCTCGGTCACCTCCTCCATGGGGACCTCGATCTGGAAGATGTAGTCCTCCATGTTCAGGCTCTGGATGCGGTTCTCCAGGTTGGCCTTCACACGGTTCTCGTACCCGGCGTACGAGTGGATGACGTACCAGTCGCCGAGCTGCGAGCGCAGGGTGCGGCGGAACTCCTCGGCCGGGTCCTCGACGACGTCGCCGTCGGCGTCCGCCGGGCGCTCGTCCTCGGCGGCCTCGGCGGCGGCGTCCTCGACGCCCGCCTCGGGCGCCGCGTCCGTGGCGGGGTCCGCGGGCACGTCGAGGTCAGCCGCGGCGCCGTCGGCGTCGGGCTGGGTGGGGTCGACGTTCTCCGTCTGGTCCAGCGGATCCTGGGACACGAACGAACCTGCTTTCTGGAATCTGCTTGCTTCAGGGGCGGGCGTCCGGCGGCCTGCCGAGGTCAGTCGCCGAAGAGGGCGAGGACGCCCAGTCCGATGACCCAGTCGAGGGCCACCACGAACAGCATGACCACGGTGACGAACACCAGCACCACGATCGTGTAGTTGACCAGCTCGGAACGGGTCGGGGTCACGACCTTGCGGAGCTCCGCCACGACCTGGCGCACGAAGAGCGCGATGCGCGCGAACAGGTTCGGGCGCTTGCCGGTGGCCGGCTTGCCCCCGCCGGGCGTCCCCACGGCCTCAGCCGGTGACTCGCTCACTCGCTCTACCCCGTTTCGCGTTCCCGCCGCGGCCGCGCCACCTGCCGGCGACGCACCCACGGCACTGACTCCTGGCGTTCCGGGGTCATGCGGATGGCCCCGCTGCGCGCGGCCCCGCGGGGGATCACGCTGGCAGGGTAGACAGGACTCGAACCTGCAACCTGCGGTTTTGGAGACCGCTGCGCTACCAATTGCGCCACTACCCTTCGTGCTCGACGCCCCTGTCGCCACGCTCGAGGCACCCCGGAAGGGCGCGTTCGATCTTGGCGGGCATCAACCACCGAGGGACAACTGTACGCGACGCGGGGGCGTGGGTCGAACCACGCCCGAACCGCCGCCGGGACTCCCCCGCGGTCGCCCGCCGTCCACCGATCGGTGGACCCCGGATCCCGCCGTCCGAGGCTCACGGGGGGCCCGGCGCGCGAGCGAGGCTCGACGCATGACCTCGACGACGACACCCTCCCCGGCTCCCCGGCCGGCCGCCCCCCGCGGGCGCCCCGGCGACCGACCCTCCGGCACACCGGGCTCTTCCGGCGCCGCCGTCCGCGTCCGCGGGCTCACCAAGCGCTACGGCTCGAAGCAGGCCGTCGACGGGCTCGACCTCGACCTCGCGACGGGCGAGGTCGTCTCCGTGCTCGGCCCCAACGGCGCGGGCAAGACGACGACGATCGAGATCCTCGAGGGGTTCCGCGACCGCGACGGCGGCGAGGTGCGCGTGCTCGGCGAGGACCCCGCCCGGGGCGGCCGCGCGTGGCGGGCGCGGCTCGGCGTCGTCGCGCAGGACTCGCGCGACCAGGCGGAGCTCACGGTCGCGGAGTCCGTGCGCTCCACGGCCCGGTACTACCCGGCGCCCCGCGACCCCGACGAGGTGGTCGAGGCCGTGGGCCTCGCCGCGAAGGCGGGCGCGCGGGTGCGCTCCCTGTCGGGCGGGCAGCGGCGCCGGCTCGACGTCGCGCTCGGCGTCGTCGGCCAGCCCGAGCTGCTCTTCCTCGACGAGCCCACGACCGGCTTCGACCCGCAGGCCCGGCGCACGTTCTGGGACCTCGTCCTGCGCCTGCGGGACGCCGGCACGACCATCCTGCTCACCACGCACGACCTCGCCGAGGCCGCGCACCTGGCCGACCGCGTCGCCGTCGTGCGCGACGGGCGCGTCGTGGCCGAGGGTGCGCCCGAGTCCCTCGGCGGCCCCGGCGCGCGCACGCCGCTCGTGACCTGGACCGCCGACGGCGTCCGGCACACCGAGCGCACCGACGCGCCGACCGCGCTCGCCGCGCACCTCATGGCGACCGTCGCCGGCGCGGACGGCGAGGTCCCCGACCTGTGCATCACCCGCCCCAGCCTCGAGGACGTCTACCTCGGGCTGCTGACCACGGAGGACGACCGATGAGTGCCACGGACCAGGCGGACCAGGTCTCGACGCGCCCGAGGGCCGCGACGTCGGCATGGGAGGGCAGAGGCGGGCGGCTGCCCGGCCTCGCCCGGCTCATGCTGGTGCGGGCCGCCGTGGAGCTGCGCCAGTTCTGGCGCGAGCGCGACGCCGTGATCTTCGTGTTCGCCTACCCGATCGTCATGCTGGCGATCTTCTCCTCCGTCTTCGGGAGCGAGGACCAGGGCACCGAGGTGGCCCAGATCGGCTTCGCCCAGTACTTCCTGCCCGGCATGGTCGCGACCGGCATCATGCTCACCAGCTTCCAGTCGTTGGCGGTCTCCATCGCCGTGGAGCGCGACGACGGCACGCTGCGCCGCCTGCGGGCCACCCCCCTGCCCGTGACCGCGTACGTGGGCGGCAAGGTGGCGCTCACGCTCGCGACGTCGGTCGTGCAGACGGCCCTGCTGCTGGCCGTCGCCGCCCTCGCCTTCGACGTCCCGCTGCCCACCGACGCCGGCCGCTGGGCCACGTTCGCCTGGGTGTTCGCGCTCGGCGCCGCCGCCGGCACCGTCTGCGGCGTCGGGTTCTCGTCGCTGCCGCGGTCCGGGCGGTCCGCGAGCGCCGTCGTGACGCCGGTCGTGCTGGTGCTGCAGTTCATCTCGGGCGTGTTCTTCGCGTTCTTCGCCCTGCCGGGGTGGATGCAGACCGTGGCCTCGGTGTTCCCCCTGAAGTGGATCGCGCAGGGCATGCGGTCCGTCTTCCTGCCGGACGAGATGGCGGCGCTCGAGACCAGCGGGTCCTGGCAGCACCCCGCGACCGCTGCTGTACTGGTCGCATGGCTGATCGTGGGGCTCGTCGTCGGGGTGCGCACCTTCCGGTGGCGGCGCCGTGACGACGGCTGACGACGCCCCCGGCACGGGGGCCGGCACGGAGGCCGACGACGACGTCGCGCGGGCGACGTCCGACCCGTGGGACCGGCAGGTCGTGTGGTGGGACGTCGGGTTCGTCCTCATCGTGCTGCTGACCGCCGCGGCGATGGCGCTCGGCGGAGACACCGACGCCCGCGGGCTGTGGACGGCGTACACCGCGATGGCCGTCATGCTCGCCGCGTACGCGGTGTGGGGCGCCCCCGCGGCACGCACCCGCGACCAGCGCCGGGCGCTCGCCTACACGGTCGTGCTGATCGCGGGTACCGCGGTCGCCGTCGCCCAGGGCGGGCTGGCCACGTTCCTGCTGTTCGCGTCGTTCACGCAGCTCTGGATGCTGCTGGAGCCGCCGCGCCGGGCCGTGGTGGCGAGCGTCGCGCTCGGCGTCGCGACCACGTTCGCCATCGCCGCCCAGCAGGGGTTCGACGTCCCGACGCTCCTCGAGGCCGCACCGCAGATGGCCATCGCGATCGCGTTCTCCGTGCTGCTCGGGCTGTGGTTCGCCACGACGATGCGCCGCTCGGAGGAGCGGGCGAGGCTGCTGCACGAGCTGCGCCAGGCGCAGGCGGCGCTCGCGGAGTCGCACCACGCGGCGGGCGTGGCGGCGGAGCGGGAGCGCATCGCCCGGGAGATCCACGACACGCTGGCGCAGGGCTTCACCAGCGTCGTGACGCAGGCGCAGGCCGCGACGGCGGCGCTCGACCGGGGCGAGCAGGACCACGCGCGCGAGCGGCTGCTGGTCGTGGAGCAGACCGCGCGGGACAACCTCGCCGAGGCCCGCGCGCTCGTGGCCGCCTTCGCCCCCGTGCCGCTGCAGGGCTCGACGCTCGCCGAGGCGCTGCGCCGCCTGGCCGAGCGGTTCACCGCCGAGACGGGCACGCCCGTGATGCTGGACGTGGCCGGGGCGACGGACCCGGCGCGCGCCGGCGGGGCCACGGGCCAGGCGGCCGCCGACGTGGTGCTGCTGCGCGCGGCGCAGGAGGCCTTGGCGAACGTGCGGCGGCACGCGGGGGCCAGGACCGTGACGATCCGGCTGACGCGGGACGGCGACGGCGACGCGACCGACGTCCGGCTCGACGTGACCGACGACGGACGCGGGCTGCCGCCCGGTCATGTCGACGGTCTCGGGCTGGCCGGGATGCGCGAGCGGGTCTCGGCGGTGGGCGGCACGCTCGCCGTCGAGCCCGGCGAGGGCGGCGGCACGCGCGTCGAGGTGCACGTGCCGGCCGCGGGCGGCGCCGCATGAACGGGACGGGCGGGACGGGCGGGACGGGCGGGACGGGGGCCTCGGCGGGGCCTCCGCCGGGGACCGTGCGCGTGCTGGTCGCCGACGACCACCCCGTGGTGCGGTCGGGGATCATCGGGATGCTCGACGGCGAGCCCGACGTCGAGGTCGTGGGCGAGGCCCCGGACGGCGAGGTGGCGGTGGCGCTCGCCGGCGAGCTGGCGCCCGACGTCGTGCTCATGGACCTGCGCATGCCCCGCCTGGACGGCGTGGGCGCGACGGCGCGCATCGTGGGGGCGTCCCGCGGCGGCGGGCCGAGCGTCGTCGTCCTCACGACCTACGACACGGACGCCGACATCCTGCGCGCCGTCGAGGCGGGGGCGACGGGCTACCTGCTCAAGGACACCCCGCGCGACGAGCTCGTGGCGGGCGTGCGCGCGGCCGCGCGCGGCGAGACCGTGCTGGCGCCGGGCGTCGCGACCCGGCTCGTGACGAGCGTGCGCACCGCGGCCGAGCGGCTCACGGCGCGCGAGGCGGAGGTGCTCGCGCTCGTGGCGCGCGGGCTGTCCAACGCCGCCGTCGGGCGGGAGCTGTTCATCGCGGAGGCCACCGTGAAGACGCACCTGCTGCGGGCGTTCGCGAAGCTGGGCGTGGACGACCGCACGGCCGCCGTGACCGTGGCCCGCGAGCGCGGCTGGCTGCCCTGACCGGGCCCGCGCACGCGTCGTCGGGGCAGACTGGCGGCGTGCGCGATCTGGCGAAGCTCCCCAAGGCCCACCTGCACCTGCACTTCACGGGGTCGATGCGGGTGGACACCCTGCGCGACATGGCGGCCGGGCACGGCGTGCGGCTGCCGACCGCCCTCACGGACGGTGACCCGCTGCGGGTGCCGGCCGACGAGCGCGGCTGGTTCCGGTTCCAGCGCCTCTACGACGCGGCCCGGGCGTGCGTGCGCTCGGAGGCGGACATGCGCCGCCTCGTCGACGAGGCCGCGGCGGACGACGCCGCCGAGGGGTCGCGACGGCTGGAGATCCAGGTGGACCCCACGTCGTACGCGCCGTTCGTCGGCGGCATCACGCCCGCCGTCGAGATCGTGCTGGACGCGGCGCGGGCCGCGAGCGCCGCGCACGGGGTCGAGGTGGCGGTGGTGGTGGCGGCGTCGCGGATGCGCCACCCGCTCGACGCGCGCACCCTCGCCCGCCTCGCCGCCCGCTACGCGGGCGAGGGCGCCGGCGAGGTCGTGGGCTTCGGGCTGAGCAACGACGAGCGGCGCGGCGACACCGCGGAGTTCGCCGCCGCGTTCCGGATCGCGCGCCGCGCGGGCCTGGCGTCGGTGCCGCACGGCGGCGAGCTGCTCGGCCCCGCGCACGTGCGCGACGTCGTCGACGCGCTGCACCCCGACCGGCTGGGCCACGGGGTGCGCGCCGGGGAGGACCCCGCGCTGCTGGCCGAGCTCGTGGAGCGCGAGGTCGCGCTCGAGGTGTGCCCGGCCTCGAACGTCGGCCTCGGCGTGTACGCCGACACGTCCGAGGTGCCGCTGCGCCCCCTGGTCGAGGCCGGCGCCCGGGTCGCGCTCGGCGCGGACGACCCGCTGCTCTTCTCCTCCCGGCTGCTCGACCAGTACGTCGCCGCGCGCGAGGTGCACGGCTTCACCGACGCCGAGCTGGCGGACCTGGCGCGGTCCTCGGTGCGGGCGAGCCGGGCCTCGGAGGGCACGCGGCGCCGCCTGCTGGCCGACGTCGACGCCTGGCTGGCGGCGCCCGACCCCGGGCCGACGGCCAGGGCCGACGCGCTCTCATCTGCGTCTCATCCGCCCGCGGGATGATCCGGCCATGGTTCAACGGTCGGCCGAACGGTCCGGACGTCGCTGGCGCGCCGCCATCCCCTGGGTCCTCGGGATCGCCCTCGTCGCGGTGATCGTCGGCATCGTCGTCGCCGCCACCACCGCGGAGCCGGAGGACCGCGATGTCGGTGGCGTCGTCGTGGTCTCCCCCACCCCCGACCCGGCGTCTCCGTCGCCCACCCCGAGCCCCGGGGAGGGCTCGCCGGAGCCGAGCCCGTCCTCGACGGAGCCGTCGAGGACGCCGAAGCCGACGCCGACCCGGACGTCGGACGACGGCGGGGTCGCGCCCGTCCCGCCCACGGACGACGACGATGACGACGACGGCACCGACGACGATGACGACGACTCCCCCGACGACGACGAGGACGACTGATGGTGCGAGCCCCGGGGCCCCACGGAGGGCCGACCGTCCGCACGCGCATCCTCACGGCCCTGCTGGCGCTCACCGCCCTCGCGCTCGGGTTCGCAGGGGCCACGGCCTACCTGCTGACGTACGAGCAGGTCGACGACCGCATCGACGCCGACCTCACGGAGAGCGCCGACGAGCTGCGCACCCTCGCCGCCTCCGGCGTCGACCCCGTGACCGGCGACCCGTTCTCGTCGGCCGAGGAGGTGGTGGTGACCGCCATCCAGCTCGACGTCCCCGCGCGGCACGAGGGCGTGATCGGGCTGCGCACCGGGCAGCGACCCCTGGTCTCCCAGCAGGCGGTGGAGGTGCACCTCCAGGACGACGCCGAGTTCGTCGCCGCGGTCACGCCGCTGCTCGACTCCGACCAGGTCGTGCTGCGGACGATCAGCACCGCGACCACCGACTACCGCGCGCTCGTCGCGCCCGTCGCCGCGCTGCCCGAGGCGAGCGGCGCCGTGCCGGCGTCGAGCGAGCCGGCGGCGCTCGTCCTCGCCTACGACCGGGTCGCGGAGCACGCGGAGACGCAGGCAGTCTTCCGCAGCTATGCGCTCGTGGCGCTGGCCGCGCTGGTGGTCACGGGGGTCGTCGGCTGGCTGCTCGCCGGCCGCCTCCTGCGCCCGATCCGGATGCTCGCGCGCACCGCGCAGCAGATCGGCGAGTCGGACCTGTCCGCCCGCATCCCGGAGTCGGGCAACGACGACCTCACCCACCTCACCCGCGCCTTCAACGGGATGCTCGACCGGCTGGAGGGCTCGTTCGAGTCGCAGCGCCGCCTGCTCGACGACGTCGGGCACGAGCTGCGCACGCCGCTGACGATCGTGCGCGGGCACCTCGAGCTGATGGACACCGCCGACCCGGCGGACGCGGCCGAGACGCGGGTGCTCGCGCTCGACGAGCTCGACCGGATGCACCGCCTCGTCGACGACCTGGTCACCCTCGCGACCGTCGGGCAGCCCGACTTCGTGCGCCCCTCCCCCGTGGAGCTCGGCCGCCTCACGGACGACGTGCTCGACAAGGCCCGCACGCTGGGCGACCGTACCTGGCTGGTCGACTCGCGCACCGACGCCCGCACCATGGCCGACACGCAGCGCCTCACCCAGGCGTGGCTGCAGCTCGCCGCCAACGCCGTGAAGTTCTCCGCGCCGGGCAGCGTGGTGGCGATCGGGTCGCGCACGACTCCGGACGGCGCGCGCGTGCGCCTGTGGGTGCGCGACGAGGGCGTCGGCATCGCGCCCGACGACCTGGAGCGCATCTTCGACCGCTTCGCGCGCGGCGAGCACGACGGCGAGCGACGGGAGGGCTCCGGGCTCGGCCTGGCCATCGTGGCGGCCATCGCCGAGGGGCACGGCGGGGAGGTGACGGTCGAGTCCGCGCCCGGCCGCGGCTCCACGTTCGCCGTCGTCGTGCCGGTGCTGCCCGTGCCCGACGCGGGCCCCGACCCGGCCCCCGGTCGCGCCGTTCCCCCGGCCGGCCGGACCGCGCCGACCGCTCGCTCCGCCCCCACCCCCGAGCTGCCCCCGCGCACCGCCCCCGACCGGGAAGGACCCGCCACGTGAGCCAGATCCTCATCGCCGAGGACGAGACCCGCATCGCGTCGTTCGTCGCGAAGGGCCTGCGCGCCGCCGGCTACGCGAGCACGACGGTCGCGACCGCGCGGGAGGCGTTCGACCTCGCGTCGTCGGGCGACTTCGACCTCATGGTGCTCGACCTCGGGCTGCCCGACCAGGACGGCTTCACCGTGCTGCGCCGGCTGCGCGAGGCGAAGGTCACGCTGCCCGTCATCATCCTCACCGCCCGCACGTCCGTCGCGGACACGGTGGCGGGGCTCGAGGGCGGCGCCGACGACTACATGCCCAAGCCGTTCCGGTTCGAGGAGCTGCTGGCCCGCATCCGGCTGCGCCTGCGGGCCGAGCCGGCCGGCGAGGTCACCGTGCTCAGCCACGGCGACCTCAGCCTCGACCTGCGCACCCGCCGGGCCACCGCCGCGGGGGTCGAGGTGGACCTGTCCGCGCGCGAGTTCGCGCTCGCCGAGGCCTTCCTGCGCAACGCCGGGCAGGTGCTCAGCCGCGAGCAGCTGCTCTCGCGCGTGTGGGGGTACGACTTCGACCCCGGCTCCAACGTGGTGGACGTGTACGTGCGCTACCTGCGCAACAAGCTCGGCGCCGAGCGGTTCGTCACCGTGCGCGGCATGGGGTACCGCCTGGCCTGAACCCGGGCGCAACGCATCGAGCGTGCTGAATTGATCCTCAAGACTGGGATATGAGGATCAATTCAGCAC
>NZ_JBHVBO010000148.1:0-10538 GCF_042668085.1 Isoptericola sp. NPDC057391
GGGCTCCACCCCGCGCCCGGCCGGCCGGGCCGGCGGCGCCGACCGCCGCCCCCGGCGCGGCCACGACGGCTGGTGGCCCGTCCTGTTCGTGCTGCCCACGATGTTCGGCGTCGTCCTCTTCTACCTGTGGCCCATCGTCCAGACCGGCTACTTCTCGTTCACGGAGTGGGGCGCGTTCGGCGGCCAGACCTGGGTAGGCGCGGAGAACTACGTGCGCCTCGCGAGCGACCCGGACCTCGGGACGGCGGTCGTCAACACGCTCGTCTACACGGCGATCGTGCTGCTCGGGATCCCCGTCGCCATGGTCGTCGCGAGCCTGCTCAACCGGCCGGGCATGCGGTTCACGGCGTTCTACCGCGTCCTGTACTTCATGCCGTACGTCGCGATGCCGACCGCGGTCGCGATGGTGTGGCGCCTGATCTTCAACGGCGACTTCGGCGTCCTCAACTGGCTGCTCGGGCTCGTCGGGATCGACGGGCCCGCCTGGACCTCGACGCCAGGCTTCGCCCTGGTCGCGGTGTCGGTCGTGGGCCTGTGGACGTCGTTGGGCTTCGCCATCATCATCCTGTCCGCCGGCCTGCGGAACATCCCGCCGGAGCTCTACGAGGCCGCGGCGCTCGACGGCGCGACCGCCTGGCGGCAGTTCCGCTCGGTGACCGTGCCGCTGCTGACGCCCAGCGTCTTCTTCGTCACCGTGATCACGGTGATCAACGGGTTCCAGCTCTTCGACCTGCTGTACGCCCTCATGGGCCAGGCGAACCCCGCGATCCAGCAGACGCAGTCCCTCGTCTACCTCTTCTACAACGAGGCGTTCCTGCGCAACGACAAGGGCTTTGCCGCCGCGATCGCGATGGTCATCCTGCTCATCGTCGGCGCCGTCACCCTGCTCCAGTTCCGCATGCAGAGGAGGTGGGTCACGTATGCCTGAGGCGACCCTGACCCGCGCGCCCGCGGGTGCCGCCCCCCGCCGCCGCGGCTCGCGCCACGGCTCGAACGCGTGGGCCCACGTGCTGCTCGCCACGGGCGGCGTCGTGATGGTGTTCCCGTTCGTGTGGCAGCTGCTCACCTCGCTGTCCACGAACGCGCAGGTGATGAGCGTGCCCCCGGTGTTCTGGCCGGGGGAGCTGCAGTGGGGCAACTACGCCGAGGTGTTCTCCAAGCTCCCGTTCCTCCAGGAGTTCTGGGTCTCGGTGTCCATCACCGTCGTGCGGACGGTCGGGCAGCTCGTGCTGTGCTCGATGGCGGGCTACGCCTTCGCGCGGATGCGGTTCCCGCTGCGCGGGGTGCTGCTGGCGCTCGTCCTGTCGATCCTCATGGTCCCGTCGCAGGTCTACCTGATCCCGCAGTACCAGATCGTCAACGGGCTCGGGTGGCTCAACACCGTCGCCGGCATCGCCGCCCCGGGCGTCTTCAGCGCGTTCGGCACGTTCCTCATGATGCAGTTCTTCAAGGGCGTGCCCGACTCGCTGGAGGAGGCGGCGCGGCTCGACGGGGCGAACCCGTTCCAGGTGTTCTGGCGCGTCATGCTGCCGCTCGCGGGGCCCAGCCTCGGCGCCCTGACCATCATCACGGTCCTGTG
This sequence comes from Isoptericola sp. NPDC057391, assembly GCF_042668085.1. Classification (NCBI taxonomy): domain Bacteria; kingdom Bacillati; phylum Actinomycetota; class Actinomycetes; order Micrococcales; family Promicromonosporaceae; genus Isoptericola; species Isoptericola sp. NPDC057391. Next base: position 1,580 of record NZ_JBHVBO010000148.1, read on the forward strand.
GTCGTGGAACGACCTGCTGTGGCCGCTCATCGTCTCGACGCGGGCGGAGAGCATGCCTCTGGCCGCCGGCATCGCGACCTTCGCCGGGCGCACCACCACCGACTACACGGTGATGATGGCGGCGAGCGTGCTCGCCATGGCCCCGATCCTGCTGCTGTTCATCGTCCTGCAGCGGCGCGTGATCGACGGCCTCGCCCACTCCGGACTCAAGTAGGGAGCACGATGTCTGCACCACCCGCACCAGCCCTCACCGTCGGACTCGTGGGTGCCGGGGGCATCGCCCGCGCCCACGCCCCCGCCTGGCGCGCCCTCGGCGCCGAGCTCGTCGTCCACTCGGCCGACGGCGCCGCCGAGCTCGCCGCCGCGCACGGCGGTCGGGTCGCCGCCGGCCTCGACGAGCTGCTCGACGTCGCCGACGTGGTCGACGTCGTGACCCCGACCCCGGTCCACCTCGAGGTGGCGTCGGCCGCCCTCGCGGCCGGGCGCCACGTCCTGTGCGAGAAGCCGCTCGGCCGCACGTCGCGCGACGCCGTCGCGATGCTCGACGCCGCCCGCGCGGCCGACCGGCAGCTCTACCCGGGGCACGTCGTGCGCTTCTTCCCGGAGTACGCCCTGATGCGCGAGGCCGTGCAGGCCGGGCAGATCGGCCGGCCCGCCGTGCTGCGGTTCGCGCGCGGGGGCATGTTCCCCTCCTGGTCGCCGTGGTTCGTGGACGACGCGCAGTCGGGCGGCGTGGTGCTGGACCTCATGATCCACGACCTCGACGTCGCCCGGTGGGTGGCCGGTGAGGTCACGAGCGTGCACGCCACCCGGCGCTCCCTCGAGGACGGCGGGGCCCCCCACACGCTCGCCCACGCCGTGCTCACCCACGCCGGGGGCGCGATCACCCACGTGCGCGGGCTGTGGGGGGCGCCGCACACGACCTTCCGGACGTCGTTCCACGTCGCCGGCGACGCCGGCACGCTGCGGTTCGACTCGGCCGAGGCGGCGGGGGTGCGCACGGACCTCCCCCCGGTCCCGGCCGGAGGGCAGGACCGGCCGGCCCCCGCCGCCGGCGAGAGCCCGTACCTCACCGAGATCCGTGAGGTGGCCCGCGCTTTCGCGGCCTCCCCGGCGGCGTTGGCGCCCGACGACCCGCACCACCCGAGGGTGAGCGCCGTCGACGGCGTGATCGCCGTCGAGATCGCCGAGGCGGCGCTCGCCTCCGTCGCGTCCGGGGAGCCCGTCGCCCTGGACACCGCCGCCCGGGCCCGTGCCCTGGCCGACCTCGAGACCACCGGGAGCCGAGCATGACGCCCACCCCGGCCCTGCTGCGGGTCGCGATCCTGTCCTTCGCGCACGTGCACGCCGCGTCGTACGTCGCGCTGCTGCGCGACCGGCCCGACGTCGAGCTCCTCACCGCCGACCCCGACGCCGCCACGGCCCCGGCCGGCGAGCTGCGCGGAGCAGCCTTCGCCGCGGAGCACGGCGCCGCCTACGTGGACACCTACGCGGCGGCGCTCGCCTGGCGGCCCGACGCCGTCATCGTGTGCAGCGAGAACTCCCGGCACCGGGACGTCGTCCTCGCCGCCGCGGCGGCCGGGGCGCACGTGCTGTGCGAGAAGCCGCTCGCGACCCGGGTCGAGGACGCGGAGGAGATGGTGGCGGCGTGCGACGCCGCCGGGGTACGGCTCATGACGGCCTACCCCGTGCGCTTCAGCCCCGAGTTCGGCACCCTGCGCGCGCTGGTGGCGTCGGGCGCGCTCGGCACGGTGCTCGGCGGGACGGGGACGAACAACGGCAAGGTGCCGGCGGGCCGGGCCTGGTTCACCGACCCCGAGCTGGCGGGGGGCGGGGCGCTCGCGGACCACGTGGTCCACCTCGCCGACCTGCTCGACGCGCTGCTCGGGGAGGAGCCGGTCGCGGTGCGCGCGGTGAGCAACCGGGTGCTGCACGGGGACGACCCGCAGGTGCGCGCGGAGACCGGCGCGCTGGTGAGCCTCACCTACGCGGGCGGCGCGGAGGTGGTCGTCGACTGCTCCTGGTCCGTGCCGGACGGCGCGCCCACGTGGGGCGGCCTGACGCTGCAGGTGGTCGGCACCGGTGGCACGGTCGAGATCGACCCGTTCGCGGCGCACGTCGGCGGCCTCGCGGCGCAGGGGACGCGGCAGGCGTGGCTCGGGTTCGGCGAGAACCTCGACGCGCTGATGCTCGAGCACTTCCTGGGATGCGTGCGCACCGGGGAGACGCCGGCGCCGGACGGGCAGGTGGGCCTGCGCACGCTGCGGGTCGTCGCCGCGGCGCAGCGCTCGGCCGCCGAGGGCGGCGCGGTGGTGCGGCTGGGCGCATGACGCGACGAGGCCGGGGCACGTCGGTGCCCCGGCCTCGTCCTCACGCGGTGGTCGTCAGCGCTCGACGTCGCCGCGGATGAACGCCTCGAGCTGGGCGCGGCCCGCGGTGTCCTCCATCTGCACGGGCGGCGACTTCATGAAGTAGGTCGAGGCCGAGAGGATCGGGCCGCCGACGCCGCGGTCGAGCGCGATCTTCGCGGCGCGCACGGCGTCGATGATGATGCCGGCCGAGTTGGGGGAGTCCCACACCTCGAGCTTGTACTCCAGGTTCAGGGGGACCTCGCCGAACGCACGGCCCTCGAGGCGGACGTACGCCCACTTGCGGTCGTCGAGCCAGGCGACGTAGTCCGACGGGCCGATGTGGACGTTCCGGTCCTCCTTCTTGCCGCCGAGCGGGCCCTCGAGGTTCGAGGTCACCGCCTGCGTCTTGGAGACCTTCTTCGACTCGAGGCGGTCGCGCTGCAGCATGTTCTTGAAGTCCATGTTGCCGCCGACGTTGAGCTGGTAGGTGCGGTCGAGCACGACGCCGCGGTCCTCGAACAGCTTGGCGAGCACGCGGTGCGTGATCGTGGCGCCGACCTGCGACTTGATGTCGTCGCCGACGATCGGCACGCCGGCATCCTCGAACTTCTTCGCCCACTCGGGGTCGGAGGCGATGAAGACGGGCAGCGCGTTGACGAACGCGACCTTCGCGTCGATCGCGGCCTGCGCGTAGAACTTGTCCGCCTCCTCGGAGCCGACGGGCAGGTAGGAGACGAGGACGTCGACCTTCGCGTCCTTCAGCGCCTGCACGACGTCGACGGGCTCGGCGTCCGACTCGTCGATCGTCGCGGAGTAGTAGTCGCCGAGGCCGTCGAGGGTGTGGCCGCGCTGGACGGTGACGCCGGTGGGCGGCACGTCGGCGAACTTGATGGTGTTGTTCTCCGACGCGTGGATCGCCTCGGCGAGGTCGAAGCCGACCTTCTTCGCGTCGACGTCGAACGCCGCGACGAACTCCAGGTCACGCACGTGGTAGTCGCCGAGCTGCACGTGCATGAGGCCGGGGACGGTGTCGGTCGGGGCGGCGTCGCGGTAGAAGTGCACGCCCTGGATCAGGGACGATGCACAGTTTCCGACACCGACGATGGCAACGCGGACGGAGGTCATCCTCGCTCCTTGTTTCTCTGGGCCGGGGCGTCCTGCGCCCCGGCGCTGTGGTCGCGGGCGCGGCCGAGAGCACGGTCGCGTTCCGTGGTGATGAGTCCGTCGAGCCAGCGCACCTCGCGCTCGACCTGTTCGAGCCCGTGGCGCTGCAGCTCGAGGGTGTACTCGTCGAGCCGCTCGCGGGTGCGTGCGGCAGACTCTCGGACCGCCTCCAGGCGCTCGGTGAGCCGGGTTCGCCGGCCTTCGAGGATACGGATGCGGGTCTCGGCGTCCGTCTGCGCGAAGAACGCGAAGCGGACGTCGAAGTTCTCGTCCTCCCAGGCGGCCGGTCCGGACGACGCGAGGACGGTCTGGAGGTGCTCCTTGCCGTCCGCCGTCAGCCGGTACACGATCCGCCCGCGCCGGCCCGCCAGCGGCGCCTTGCCCGAGGACTTGGCGCCGGCCTGCCGGGTGCCCGACGCCCGGCCCGTGGGGGCCGGGGCCTCGCGCTCCGTGGTCTCGATGAGGCCGCGGGCGACGAGGGACTTGAGCGCCGGGTAGAGGGTGCCGTAGGAGAACGCGCGGAACGAGCCGAGCAGCAGGTTGAGCCGCTTGCGCAGCTCGTACCCGTGCAGCGGGGCGGAGTTGAGCAGGCCGAGGATGGCCGTCTCGAGCACCACAGACCTGCTGCGCACGAGGGTTCCCCTTCCCGTCCTGTCCCGTTGTCACTGCCGACCCGTCGTCACGACGTATCGAGTCGATACATCGCGAGAATAGGACCCGCCGACACGGTCGTGCAACGGGACGCGTCGGACGCCGGCGTCCGGGCAGTTGTGAAGGTTCCGCGGAGCGCAGGCCAGAGGGGTGGGGACGCCTGGGGCCGAACCGTCGCCCCGGGCGCCCGAGGCTCCCGTCGGCCCTGCGGCATCGCCTAGTGTTCCCTGTGGTCCGCAGGCCGGCGCGCCGTTCGAGCACGACGCCGGTCCCGCACGACGAAAGGCTTGACGTGGCGAGGAGACGTCGCTTCTGGAACTACCCGCGCCCGCGCAAGGGCCCGGTGCAGCGCTGGCTGCCGTCCTGGCGCATCGTCGTCGGCACCCTGCTCACCGGGACCGCGCTGGGCGCCGGGCTGTTCGTGGCCGCGTGGAGCACCACGACGATCCCCAAGAACCTCGACGAGGTGAACAACCAGGCCACGACCGTCTACTGGTCGAACGGCAAGCCGATCGGTCAGTTCGCCGAGCAGAAGCGCGAGCTCGTCGAGCTCGACGACCTGCCCGCCTACGTCGGGAACGCCGTCGTCGCGTCCGAGGACGACACGTTCTGGACCAACAACGGCATCGACGTCAAGGGCATCGCGCGTGCGGCGCTCAACAACCTCCAGGGTGGCGGCCGCCAGGGCGCGTCCACCCTGACGCAGCAGTACGTCGAGCGGTACTACCTCAACACCGAGGACTCGTACGCGGGCAAGGCCCGCGAGGCGATCATCGCGCTCAAGGTGGCCCAGACCCAGCCCAAGGAGCAGGTGCTGGAGAGCTACCTCAACACCATCTACTGGGGCCGCAACACCTACGGCATCCAGGCCGCGTCGCAGGAGTTCTTCGGCAAGGACGCCAAGGACCTCACGCCGTCCGAGGCCGCGATGCTGTCGGGGATCATCCCGTCGCCCAACAACTGGGACCCGTCGGTCAACCTGGAGCGGGCCCAGGAGCGCTGGGAGCGCAGCATCAACCGGATGTACGAGCAGGGGTACATCACCCAGGACGAGCGCGCGAAGGCCGAGTTCCCGAAGTTCAAGAAGAAGAAGGAAGCCACCAACACCTGGGGCGGCCAGAAGGGCTACCTCCTGGCCCAGGTGCGCAAGGAGCTCGTCCGCTCGGAGAGCAACCCCGACGGCCCGCTCGAGTCCGAGCAGGAGCTGGAGACCCGCGGCCTGCGGATCACCACGACGATCGACCAGAAGCTGCAGAAGACGGCCGTCGAGGTGGAGAAGACGCTCCACGAGGACGGCACCTACGGCAAGGCGGACAAGAACGTCCGCATGTCGCTGGTGTCGATGGACCCGCAGACCGGCGCGGTCAAGGCGCTGTACGGCGGGCCGGACTACGTGAAGCAGTCGCTCAACACGGCCACGCAGGACGTCGTCCAGGCGGGCTCGACGTTCAAGCCGTTCACCCTCATGGCGGCGCTCGAGAACGACTACACGCTCGAGGACACCTTCGACGGCAACTCGCCCCACGTCTTCCCGGAGATCAAGGGCGAGGACGGCCAGCCCTGGGCGCCCGCCAACTTCGGGCTCGTGGACTACGGCCAGGTGAGCCTGGCCGACGCCACGAAGGACTCCGTGAACACGGCGTACGCCGAGCTCAACGTCGAGAACGGGCCCGAGAAGACGGTGGACGTGGCGCACCGGGCAGGCATCCGCAAGTCGGAGAACTACCCGATCGAGGCCGTGCCCTCGAACGTGCTGGGCACCGCGTCCGTCTACCCGATCGACCTCGCCCGCGCCTACTCCACGATCGCGGCGGGCGGCTACCGCACGACGCCGCACATCGTGGCGAAGGTCGAGACGCTCGACGGCACCACGCTGTACGAGGGCCCGCAGGAGCAGGAGAAGGAGTTCGACGCGGACGTCACCACCGCGGCCACCTACGCGATGACCAAGGTCGTCGAGGAGGGCTCGGGCCGCACGGCCCAGGAGCTCGGCCGACCCGTGGCCGGCAAGACCGGGACGTCGCAGGACAACCGCTCGGCGTGGTTCGCCGGCTTCGTGCCGCAGCTCACCACGGTGGTCGGCCTGCGGCAGTACGAGACGCTCGACCTCGAGGCGGGCAAGATCTCCGGCCAGGACCAGATCGACGGCTTCGGCGAGTGGGAGGAGATCACGGGTAGCTCGTGGCCGGCCCGCGCCTGGACCGACTTCATGCAGGTCGCGACCGAGGGCATGGAGACCGAGGAGTTCCCGGAGTACGTGCCGCCGCAGCCGACCTACACGCCGTCGCCGACGCCCAGCGAGACGGAGGAGGAGAAGGTCACCGTCCCCAACCTCGTCGGCCAGGACGTGGCGAAGGCGACCCAGGAGCTGGAGAAGCTGGGGCTCGTGGTCCGCACGCAGGCGCAGAACAGCGACCAGCGCAAGGGCCAGGTGCTGCAGATGTCGGGGGCGGGACAGGAGGTGCCCGTGGGCACCACCGTGACCCTCGTCGTGTCGACCGGGCAGCCCGACCAGCCGGAGCAGGTCGTGGTGCCGAACGTCGTCGGGCAACCGCGGACCACCGCCGAGCAGATGATCTACGGCGACGCGCTGAACCCGGCCGTGCGCGAGGAGTTCAGCGACCAGCCCGTCGGCATCGTGATCGGCACCGAGCCCGGCCAGGGCAGCAGCGTCGACCAGGGCTCCACCGTCACGCTGATCGTGTCGAAGGGCCCCGAGAACCCGGTCCCGACCGACCCCCCGTCCGACGACGGCGGGGGCGACAACGGGAACGACAACGGAAACGGCAACGGAAACGGAAACGGCAACGACGACGACCCGCTCGGGGTCCTCGGCGACAACTGACCGATTTCCAGGACACCCGCACGGGCGGGTATCCTGGTCGACTGGCTGTGCCCACCACCCCGGACCCTCCGGGGCGGCGCGCGGCCGACGCACGCAAGAACCCTCCTGTCACGGAACGACCGTGACCGCTGAGACCAGAGGAGGTGGGTTGAACACATGCGTCAGTACGAGCTGATGGTGATCCTGGACCCGGAGGTCGAGGAGCGCACCGTGGCCCCGTCGCTGGACAAGTACCTGTCGGTCATCTCGACCGAGGGCGGTTCCGTCGACAAGGTCGACATCTGGGGTCGTCGCCGCATGGCGTACGACATCAGCAAGCGCTCCGAGGGCATCTACGCCGTCGTCGACTTCACCTCGACGCCGGCCACCGCGAAGGAGCTGGACCGCCAGCTCGGCCTGAACGAGGCCGTGCTGCGCACCAAGATCCTGCGCACCGACGCCCGCTGAGACCTGAACCGAAACTCTGCCCCCGTCGCGGGCGGCGTCCGCGTCGACGTTGTGGATGTCGACGACATGGATGTCACCGCCCTGTGATGGGATCCCCTCACGACTCTCGGACGAACGAAGGAGCAAGGCATGGCTGGTGAGACCGTCATCACGGTCGTCGGAAACCTGGTCGCGGACCCGGAGCTGCGCTTCACCCCGTCAGGGGCTGCCGTCGCCAACTTCCGCATCGCGTCCACGCCGCGCACGTTCGACCGCCAGACCAACGAGTGGAAGGACGGCGAAGCGCTGTTCCTGTCCTGCTCGGTCTGGCGCGAGGCCGCGGAGAACGTCGCCGAGTCGCTGACGAAGGGCATGCGCGTCGTCGTGCAGGGCCGTCTGACGCAGCGCTCGTACGAGACCCGCGAGGGGGAGAAGCGCACCGTCATGGAGCTGCAGGTCGACGAGGTCGGCCCGTCGCTGAGGTACGCCTCGGCGAAGGTCACCCGCGCCCAGCGCTCGGGTGGCGGCGGCTTCGGCGGTGGCGGCGGCAACCAGGGGGGCGGCTACGGCGGCCCTCAGGGTGGCGGCCAGCCCGGCGGAGGCTTCGGTTCTTCCGGCGGCGGTCAGAGCAACGACCCGTGGGCCACGGCCGGTCCCGCCTCCTCCGGTGGCGGGTTCTCGGACGAGCCCCCGTTCTGATCGGCGCCAGTCCCCAGATCACCCGTCCTCCGACGCCGGCCCGGCCGGCACCCGTGAGGACAGCACCTGTGAAGGAGCAACACCATGGCGAAGCCTGTGGTGCGCAAGCCCAAGAAGAAGGCCAACCCGCTCAAGACGGCCAAGATCGAGTCCGTCGACTACAAGGACACCGCGCTGCTGCGCAAGTTCATCTCCGACCGCGGCAAGATCCGCGCGCGTCGCGTGACCGGCGTCTCCGTCCAGGAGCAGCGCCAGATCGCCCGTGCGGTGAAGAACGCCCGTGAGATGGCGCTGCTGCCGTACTCGTCCTCGGCCCGCTGACCGGAAGGATCACTGAATCATGTCGAAGCTGATCCTGACCCACGAGGTCACCGGTCTCGGTGAGCCTGGCGACGTCGTCGAGGTGAAGGACGGGTACGCCCGGAACTTCCTCATCCCGCGCCGTCTGGCCACCCCCTGGACCAAGGGCGCCGAGTCCCAGGTCTCCGCGATCCGCAAGGCCCGCAAGGCCCGTGAGATCGCCACGCTGGACGAGGCCAAGGCGGTGGCCGACTCGCTCGCCGCCAAGACGGTCGTCGTCACGGCGCACGCCGGCGAGTCCGGCCGCCTGTTCGGTGCCGTCACCACCGGTGACATCGCCGACGCGGTCGTGGCCGCCGAGGGCCCGCAGGTCGACAAGCGCAAGATCGAGATCGGTCAGCCGATCAAGACGACCGGTGAGTACACCGTGTCGGTGCGCCTGCACCCCGAGGTCTCCGCGAAGATCGCCGTCAAGGTCGTCGCCGGCTGAACGCCTGACGCCTGACGGTCGACGGCCCCTGTC
>NZ_JBHVBO010000149.1:0-10483 GCF_042668085.1 Isoptericola sp. NPDC057391
GTCAGGTTCCCCGTGAGGTAGTCCGGATCGTGCCGAGGTAGTTCAGATCCCCGCGAGGTAGTGGACCAGACCACTACCTCGGCACGAGCTGAACTACCTCGGCACGAGCTGAACTACCTCGGCAGGGTTGGTACTACCTCGGCAGGCCTCCTCGCGGGCGCGCCGACGACGGTCCCGGGCGTGGGCGGTGCGGCTCGGCAGAATCGGGGAGTGCCTGCCCGTCGCCCGACCTCGCCCGCCGCCCGCCGTCCGGCGTCGCGGCCCTCGGGGGCGCGCGGCGGCTCCGCGCGGCCCACGACGACGTCCCACGCGTCGGTGGGCACCAAGCCCAAGGCGCCGGCGAAGGGCACGAAGAGTGCGGGCGCGAGCAAGGGCAAGGGCGCCGGCGCGGCCACGGGCTCCGGAAACGGCAAGGGCTCGGCGGGCACGCGGCGCGGGTCGCGGCGTCCGGCGGGGCCGGCGCGCGAGGAACGGCGCCGCAGCCGGTACGGGCTGGTGCTGCCGGAGGTGCTCACCGTCCGGCTCATCGTGCTGTCCGTGGTGGTGCTGCTCGCGGTGGTGCTGCTGCTGCCCACGGTGCGCGCCGCCGTCCAGCAGGCGCACGAGCTGGACCGGCTGCGCACGGAGCTGGCGCAGAACCGGGCCGAGCGCGACCGGCTGGAGGTGGAGCTCGGCCGCTGGGAGGACCGGTCGTACGTCGAGGAGCAGGCGCGCTCGCGGCTCAGCTTCGTCATGCCGGCCGACAAGGTGTGGCGCGTCGTCGACCCGGACGCGGCGGGGGACGACGACGTCGACCCGGTGACGGGGGAGGCCGTCGGCTCCGGGCCGGTGGGCACGTCGACCGGCCCGAGCGTGCCCTGGTACCAGTCGGTCTGGGAGTCGGTGCGGGTCGCCGACGGCCCCGCCGCCACGGACGACGACGATCCCGAGCCCGGCGGCTCGCCCAGCCCCTCGCCCGGGGCCGGCTGAGCCCTGCCCGCCGGCCGGCGGACGCGCCCGGCTCAGCGACCGCCGCGGCGGTGACCGAGCCCGGCCGCGACGTCGGCGGCGGCGTCGAGCACGACGGGCACGAGCGCCTCGACACGCGCGGGCGGCATGTACGGGCGGGTGGCGGAGACGCTCACGGCAGCGACGATCGCGCCAGACGCGTCGCGCACGGGCGCGGCGACGCAGAGGATGCCGGGCTCGTTCTCCTCCAGGTCGAAAGCGACCCTGCGGCGGGCCGACGCCTCCATGACGGCGACGAACTCGTCGGGCGTGAGCACGTCGGCCGCCGGGCCGTCGGGGTCGTCCCCGCCCACGCGCCGCTCGGCGACGAACAGCGCGCGCCACCGCTCGGGCTGGTCGAGCAGCAGCGCCTTGCCCACGCCCGTGCGCGTGAGCGGCATCCGGTGCCCCACCCGCGAGCGCATCTCCGCGCCGCGGGTGCCGGGGATCTTGTCGAGGTAGAGCACCTGGCCGCGGTCCTCGACGGCGAGGTGCACGGTGTCCGAGACGCGGGCCGCGAGCGCCCGGAGCGGGGCGGCGGCGACGTCGGCGACGGGGTTCTCCTGCAGCGCCTGGTAGCCGAGCTCGATGAGCGCCGGCCCGAGCGCGTACCGGCCGTCCTCGAGCCGGCGCACGTAGCCGGTCGCGAGCAGCAGCTGCAACAGCCGGTGGGTGGTGCTGCGGCCGACGCCGGTCTCGGCGGCGATGTCGCGCAGGCGGTCGTGCCCGCGGGCGACGGCGTCGACGACGGCGATGCCGCGCGCCAGCGTCTGCGTGCCGGGCGGCGCGGTCGGGGGGAGGCTCACGGCGACGACGATATCCCGATAATCGGGACGCGGTTCTCATGATCGGGACCGGGTGCCTACCGTCCCGACCATGGCCGATGACGCACCACGGCGCGACGCCGCGCTCGTCGCCCTCGACTGGGGCACCTCCAGCTTCCGGGGCTGGCTCCTGGACACCGCGGGCGAGGTCCTCGACGAGGTCCGCACGGACGACGGCACGCTCCGCTGCTCCGCGGGCGCCGGCTCCGCTCCCGAGCGCGCCGCCGCCTTCGAGCGGACGTTCGCGCGCCTGTGCGGACCCTGGCTCGACCCCCGCCCCGGCCTGCCCGTGCTGGGCGCCGGGATGGTGGGCTCCAACCACGGCTGGGCCGACGCGAGGTACCTCGACGTGCCGACCGGGCTCGCGCGGCTCGCCGACCACCTGACGGCGGTACCGGCCTCGGGCTCCGTCGTGCGGCTGGTGCCGGGCCTCCGGGTCGCCGGGCCGGACCCCGACGTCCTGCGCGGGGAGGAGGTGCAGCTGCTCGGCGCGCTGGAGGAGGCCCGCGAGCAGGGCGGGACGCCGCTCGCCACGGTCGTGCTGCCGGGCACGCACTCCAAGTGGGTGCGACTCGACGGCGAGCGGGTCACGGGCTTCGGCACGGTCATGACCGGCGAGCTCTACGGGCTCCTGCTGCGCGACAGCATCCTGGCCCGCCTCGCCGAGGCAGACCCCGCCGACGGCCGGGACGACTTCGACCGGGAGGCCTTCGACCGCGGGCTCGACACCGAGGCGCGGCGCGGGGACGAGCGCGGCCTGGCGGCACTGCTCTTCACGGCCCGCACCCTGGTCATGGCCGGCGCGCTCCGGCCCGCCCAGGTGGCGGACTACGTCTCGGGCCTCCTCGTCGGGTCCGAGGTGCGGCACGCGCTGCGGGCGGACCCGGCCCCGCTCGTCACGGTGTGCGCCTCCCGCTCGACCGCCCGCCGCTACCGCCGGGCGCTCGAGCACCACGGCGCCGCGGCGCGCGTCGTCGGGGAGGACGTCGCGGCGCGGGGCCTGTGGCGCGTGGCACGCGACGCCGGCCTGGTCGCCGCCGACCGCACCGGGCCGCGCGCGAGCACCACCCTGTCCGGCACGGAGGAAGGAACCCCATGACGCACCGCCCCACCGGCCTCGTCGCCATCCTGCGCGGCGTCACGCCCGCCGAGTCCGTCGATGTCGCGGCCGCCGTCCTCGAGGCGGGGTTCGACGCCGTCGAGGTGCCGCTCAACTCGCCCGACCCCCTCGCGTCGGTGCGCCGCATCCGCGACGCGGCCGGCCCGGACGCGCGGGTCGGCGCGGGCACCGTGCTCACCCCCGACGACGTGCGCCGCGCCGCCGACGCCGGAGCCACGCTCGTCGTGTCGCCGAACACCCGGCCCGACGTCGTCGCGGAGACGGCGCGGCTCGGTCTGGAGAGCTACCCGGGGGCGGCCACGCCCACCGAGGCGTTCGCCGCGCTCGACGCCGGGGCCACCGCGATCAAGGTCTTCCCGGCCGCGGCGGTCGGCGTCTCGGGCCTGCGCGCCTGGGCGAGCGTCCTGCCCGCCGGCACGTCGCTCGTCCCCGTGGGCGGGGTCGACGCCACGAACCTGGGCGAGTGGGCCCGCGCCGGCGCGGCGGGCGCCGGCCTCGGCACGTCGCTGTACCGGCCGGGCGACACCGCCGGGACCGTCGCCGGGCGCGCCGCCGAGCTCGTCCGTGTCTGGGCCGACCACACCGACCACTGACCATGCGTCACACGCTGAAAGGCAAGCCGTGAAGATCACGTCGCTGACGACGTTCGCCGTCCCGCCCCGCTGGCTCTTCCTCAAGGTCGAGACCGACGAGGGGGTCGTCGGCTGGGGAGAGCCCGTCCTGGAGGGTCGCGCCGCGAGCGTCGCGGCCGCCGTCGAGGAGCTGGCCGACTACCTGGTCGGCAAGGACCCCCGGCAGATCGAGGACCACTGGACCGTGCTGTACCGCTCCGGCTTCTACCGGGGCGGCGGTGTCCACATGAGCGCGCTGGCCGGCATCGACCAGGCGCTGTGGGACATCAAGGGCAAGGCGCTCGGGGTGCCCGTGCACGAGCTGTTGGGCGGGCCCGTGCGCGACCGCATCAAGGTGTACTCGTGGATCGGCGGCGACCGGCCCGCCGAGACCGCCGCGGCCGCGACGGAGGCCGTCGCGCGCGGCTTCTCCGCCGTGAAGATGAACGGCCCCGAGGAGCTGCAGTACCTCGACACCCGGGACAAGGTGGAGAAGGTCGTGGCGAACGTCGCCGCCGTCCGCGACGCCGTCGGGCCGGACGTCGGCATCGGCGTCGACTTCCACGGGCGCGTCCACCGCCCGATGGCGCGCGTCCTCCTCGACGCGCTGGAGCCGTACCACCTGATGTTCGTCGAGGAGCCGGTGCTGTCCGAGCACGTCGACGGCATCGCGGACGTGCTCCGGGCCTCGAGCACGCCCATCGCGCTGGGGGAGCGGCTGTACACGAGGTGGGACTTCAAGGACGTCATCACGTCGGGCGTCGTCGACGTGATCCAGCCCGACCTCTCCCACGCCGGCGGCATCACGGAGGTCCGCAAGATCGCGGCGATGGCCGAGGCGTACGACATCGCCGTGGCCCCGCACTGCCCGCTCGGGCCGATCGCGCTCGCGGCCTGCCTCCAGCTCGACGCCGTCGCGTACAACGCGGTGATCCAGGAGCAGAGCCTGGGCATCCACTACAACACCGCCAACGACCTGCTCGACTACGTCGTCGACCCGTCCGTCTTCGCCTACGCCGACGGTTCCGTCGAGATCCCGCGAGGGCCCGGCCTCGGGATCGAGGTGGACGAGGACTACGTGCGCGAGCGGGCCGCCGTCGGGCACCGGTGGCGCAACCCCGTGTGGCGGCACGCCGACGGCTCGTTCGCGGAGTGGTGAGGTCGCCCCGGCAGCGGTGCGACCGGGGGAACATCCGGGGGAGAATGAGGGCTGCCCCGCCCGCGAAGCACCCGAGGACCTCTCCGTGACCGACCAGACCCCCGCCCCCGTCGACGCCGGCGACCCGACCGCCGTCACCGACCGCGACCTCGAGGTGCTCGCCGAGCAGCTCGGCCGCGAGCCGCGCGGCGTCGTCGGCATCGCCGCCCGCTGCGTGTGCGGCCGCCCGCTCGTCGTGCGCACCGCGCCGCGGCTGCCCGACGGCACGCCGTTCCCGACGACGTACTACCTCACGCACCCGGGCGCGGTCGCCGCCGCGTCGCGGCTGGAGGCGCAGGGCGTGATGAAGGAGATGACCGAGCGGCTGGCCCAGGACGAGGAGCTCGCGGCCGCCTACCGGCGCGCGCACGAGCACTACCTGGCGAAGCGCGCCGAGCTCGGGCAGGTCGACGAGATCGAGGGCATCTCCGCCGGCGGCATGCCGACGCGCGTCAAGTGCGTCCACGTGCTCATGGGGCACGCGCTGGCCGCCGGTCCCGGCGTGAACCCGCTCGGCGACGAGGCGCTCGCGCTGGTGCGGGACCAGTGGCGCCCCGATCGATGCACCTGCTGAACGACGTCCGTCACACCTGCCGGGCCCGAGGAGCGTGGCGTGGGTGGTGGATGAGACAGTGTCGCGCGTGACAGAACGCTCCACGCCCACCGCCGCGACGAGGGTCGCCGCGATCGACTGCGGCACCAACTCCATCCGCCTCCTGGTCGCCGACGTCGCCCCCGACGGCGCGCTCACCGAGCTCGACCGGCAGCTGCGCATCGTGCGCCTCGGCCAGGGCGTGGACCGCACGGGCGAGCTCGCCCCGGAGGCGCTGGCGCGGACGCTCGAGGCGTCGCGCGACTACGCGAAGGTCGTCGCGGAGGCGGGCGCCACGCGCGTCCGGTTCGTCGCGACGTCGGCCACGCGCGACGCGCGCAACCGGCGGGAGTTCTTCGACGGCGTGCGCGCGGCCGTGGGCGTCGACCCCGAGGTGGTCTCGGGCCGCGAGGAGGCCGAGCTGTCCTTCCGCGGCGCGACGGCGGGCGTCGCTGCACAGCACCCGGGGCCGTACCTGGTGGTGGACCTCGGCGGCGGCTCGACCGAGCTGGTGCTCGGCACGACGGCACCGGAGGCGGCCCTCTCGCTCGACGTCGGGTCGGTGCGGATGACGGAGCGGCACCTGCACTCCGACCCGCCGGCGCCGGCCGAGGTGGAGGCGGCGCGCGCGGACGTGCGGGCCGCGCTCGACGACGCCTCCCGGACCGTCCCGTTCGGCCGGACCACGACGCTCGTCGGGCTCGCCGGCTCGGTGACGTCGGTGACCGCCCACGCGCTGGGGCTGGCCGAGTACCGCCGCGACGCCGTGCACGGGGCCGTCCTGGGCGTCGACCGGGTGCTCGCCGCGTGTGACGACCTGCTGCACCGCAGCCGCGAGCAGCGCCTCGCCCTCGGGTTCATGCACCCCGGCCGGGCGGACGTCATCGGCGCGGGCGCGCTGGTCTGGTCGGAGGTCGTGCGACGGGTGCGCGACGACGTCGCCGCCGCGGGCGGCGCGCTGACCGACGTCGTGACCAGCGAGAGCGACATCCTGGACGGCATCGCGCTCTCCCTCGTCTGAGCCGCTCGCCTGACCTGCACGGAGGGTGCGGGGGGTCACGGGCTGGACGGCCCGCCTGCGTGCCTCCGGCACGGTCGTAGAATGGTGTTCATGCCTCAGAACGTTCTGTCGTCGGACACCTCTGTCCAGGACGCGCCTGCCGCGGCCCCGCGGCCCCGCAAGGTGCCCCGCATCGTCGTCCTCGGCGGTGGTTCCGTCGGCCTCTATGCGGCGCGTCGTCTGCGCCGCAAGCTCGGCAAGCAGGACGCGGCGATCGTCGTCGTCGACCCGCGGCCGTACATGACCTACGCGCCGTTCCTGCCGGAGGCGGGCGCGGGCTCGATCGACGCCCGCGACGTCGTCGCCCCGCACCGCAAGGCGCTCAAGGGCATCGACGTGCTGCAGGGCCTGGTCAACCACATCGACCACGCCGGTCACAAGATCACGATCCACCCCGAGGAGGGGCCGGACTACGAGGTCTCCTACGACCAGCTCGTCGTCGGCCTCGGCTCGGTGTCCCGCACGCTGCCCATCCCGGGCCTCGCGGACAACGCGATCGGCTTCAAGAACGTGGAGGAGGCCATCGCGGTCCGCAACCACGTGCTCAACCGCATGGACGTCGCCTCGTCCACGTGGGATGCCGACGCCCGCAAGCGCATGCTGACGTTCACGTTCGTCGGCGGCGGCTTCGCCGGCATCGAGGCGCTGGCCGAGATCGAGGACATGGCGCGGTACGCCACGCGCAACTACCCGACGATCGAGGTCGAGGACCTGCGCTTCGTCATGATCGAGGGCTCCGGCCGCATCCTGCCCGAGGTCTCCGAGCCCATGGGCCTGTGGGCGCTCGACGAGATGAAGAAGCGCGGCATCGAGTTCCACCTCAACACGTTCCTGTCGTCCTGCGAGGACGGGCACGTCGTCACTTCCACCGGCGTCGAGTTCGACACCGAGACGATCGTGTGGACCGCGGGCGTCAAGGCGAACCCGGTCATCAAGGAGGAGTCGGACCTGCCCGTCGACCGGATGGGCCGCGTCATCGTGAAGCCCACGCTGCAGGTCGCCACGGAGGACGGCGAGATCGTCCCCGACGCCTGGGCCGCGGGCGACTGCGCGGCCGTGCCGGACGTGCTCAACCCGGGCCAGTTCTGCCCGCCGAACGCGCAGCACGCGATCCGCGAGGCCACCAAGCTCGCGGACAACCTGGTCGCCGTCCTCCGGGGCCAGCAGCCCGAGGACTACGCGCACAAGAGCGTCGGCGTCGTCGCGTCCCTCGGCCTGTACAAGGGCGTCGCGGAGCTGTTCGGCTTCCTCAAGCTGCGCGGCCCGCTCGCGTGGCTCGCGCACCGCGGCTACCACGTGATGGCGATGCCGACCGGCAACCGCAAGGTGCGCATCCTCATCGGCTGGGTCGGCCAGTTCCTCATGGGTCGCGAGATCGTGTCCCTCGGCTCCCTGCACGACCCGCGCGACGAGTTCCGCAAGGCGTCCGTGCCGCCGAAGCGGCCCGGCGAGAAGGTGGAGCAGAAGGCCGAGTCGTCGGCCGCGCGCGCCGAGAAGGGCTGACCTTCCCCGGTACCGTGAGCGGGCGTCCGTGATCTCCCCAAGGAGGTCGTCGGGCGCCCGCTCCGTCGTCCCGCCCCCGTAGCCCAACTGGCAGAGGCAGCCGGCTTAAACCCGGCCCAGTCCCGGTTCGAACCCGGGCGGGGGCACTCCCCGTTCTCCGTCAGACGGCGCCGCCGGCCGTCCCAGAGCCGACGGCGGCGCCGGCCCGGCGGAAGGCGTCGACGACGCGGCGCACGGCGAGCCGCTCGGCGCGGTCGGGTCGCAGGACGGCGGAGACGTGCCGCGCGGCGGCGACGTCGGCCAGCTCGCGCAGGGTGAGGCGGTCGCCGGTGGGCGTGGTGAAGCGCGGCAGGACGGCGACCTGGTCGCCGGCGGCGACGAGAGCCTCGATGAGCCGGTTGTCCCGCAGCCGCTGGACGACGCGCAGCTCGGCCCCGGTGGCTTGCTCGACGGCGAGGCGCACGGAGTCGAACGGGTAGCCCAGGGGGACGCCGATCCAGTCCTGGTCGACCAGGTCCGCCGGACGCACCCGCTGCAGGCGGGCGAGCGGGTGCCCCGCGGCCATCGCGATGTCGAGCGGCTCGCGCGCCAGCGGCACGACGGTGAGGCCCTCCGCCCCGGCGGGCCGCACGCTGGTGAGGGAGTGCGCGACGACGACGTCGTGGTCGGCGGTGAGCGGGCCGTACTCGGCCTCGGCGATGTCGACGTCGGCGCAGCGCAGCGTGATGGCGGTGCCGGCGAGGTCGGCCATGACGCGGGGGAGCAGGAAGGTGGCGGCGCTGGCCAGGGCCGCCACGCTGACCGTGCCGGACGGCTCGCCCTGGAACTCGTCCCACCGGGCCTGCACCTGGGCCAGCGCGGCGGCGACGCTCGCCCCGCCCTCGGCCAGCAGCCGGCCGGCCTCGGTGAGCCGCAGCCCGCGGCCGGACGGCTCGACGAGCGGCGTGCGCAGCTCGCGCTGGGCCGTGCGCAGCTGCTGGGACACGGCCGACGGCGTGCGGTGGGTGGCCCGCGCGACGGCGGTGACGCTGCCCCGGTCGGCGAGCTCGCGGAGCAGCTCCAGGTGCCGGACATCCATGAAGCCAGCCTACAGACAGCGTGAAGCAGGTTTCGCTTGTCCTTCAACGTCGAGCGGGTGAGGCTGGGCGCATGCCCGCCCGCCACCGGCTGCTCGCCGTCCTCGTCGCCCTCCTGTGGGGGCTGAACTTCATCGCCATCGACGCGTCGCTGCAGCACTTCCCGCCGATGTTCCTCGTCGCCCTGCGGTTCGCGCTCATCGCCCTGCCCACGGTGTTCCTGGTGCCGTGGCCGGACGTCCCGGTGCGCTGGGTGGTCGGCTACGGGCTCGGGTTCGGCGCGCTGCAGTTCCTCTTCCTGTACTGGGGCATGGCGGCCGGGATGCCGGCCGGCCTCGCCTCGCTCGTGCTGCAGATGTCCGGCCCGTTCACCGTGCTGCTGGGCGCCACGTTCCTGCGCGAGCGCGTGAGCGGGCGGCAGGTGCTCGGCATCCTCGTGGCCGTCGGCGGCCTCACCCTGGTGGCGTGGCAGCAGGCCGCGACCGCCACGGTCGTGCCGTTCCTCCTCACGCTGGCGGGCGCGTTCGGCTGGGCGATCGGCAACGTCTGCAACCGCCAGGCGAAGCCGCAGAGCCCGCTGCGCCTCACCCTGTGGATGTCCGTGGTGCCGCCGCTGCCGATGCTCGCGCTCTCCCTGCTGGTCGAGGGGCCCGCCGAGATCGCCCGCTCGCTCACCTCCTGGGACGACCCGGCGGCCGTGGGCGCCGTCGTCGGCCTCCTGTACACGGTGGTGGTCGCCACGGTGCTCGGCTCGGGCATCTGGACCTGGCTCATGGCCCGCCACCCCGCGGGCGTGGTCGCCCCGTTCTCGATGCTCGTGCCGGTGGTCGGCATGTCGGCGGCCTGGCTGCTGCTCGGCGAGCGGGTGACCCCGCTCGAGGGCGTGGGCGCCGTGCTCGTCGTCGGCGGGGTGCTCTACGGCAGCGGCCGGGCGGTGCGGCGTCTTCTGCCGTCAGCAGAACGGCAGCCCGCCGCGCCGCTGGCGGAGCCCACCGGGGCCGGTCGCGGGTAGCGTCGTGGGCATGACGGCGGACACGGGGTTCGGCACGACCGCGACGGAGCACGTGCGCGAGCCGCTGCTGCGGCACCTGGTCGGAGCGATCCTGCGCCGCGCCCGCCTGGCGCAGGGCCGCACCCTGCAGGAGGTCTCGCAGGCGGCGCGCGTGTCCACCGCGTACCTGTCGGAGGTGGAGCGCGGCCGCAAGGAGGCGTCGTCCGAGGTGCTCGCCGCGGTGTGCGCGGCGCTCGGCATCCGGCTCGTCGACCTCGTCGCCCAGGCGCACGACGCGCTCGCGGCGAGCGCCGAGCAGCAGCAGCGCGTCCGCGTGCTCACGTCCCTGCGCGACCGGTCGCCGTCCTCGCCGGTGCACCTGCGCTCGACGACCGCCGTGCGCTCGACGACGTCCGACGTCGTCGCCCTCGCCGCCTGACCACTCGGAGCGCGAGGTAGTTCGAGACTCGCCGAGGTAGTTCGTGACAAGGAGTCACGAACTACCTCGGCAGGTAGCGAAC
>NZ_JBHVBO010000150.1:0-10433 GCF_042668085.1 Isoptericola sp. NPDC057391
GCAGTGCTGCGGGCCGCCCCTCGTCGCGCGGGTCAGGCGCCTGAGGTGCTCGGCACCCAGGCCGCGTACTCGGGGAGCGTGCCGTCCATGACGGGCAGGAAGAAGTCCTCCTCCGTGCCGGCGCCGGACAGGGTCGCGTCGAGGTCGCCGCCCGGGTGGGTGGCCACGGTGTCGAGCTGGGCGTCCACGGCCTGGTCGCCCTCCTGGTCGGCGCTGAGGTAGACGGTCTGCCCGGCGGGCACGGTGAGCGAGATCGGCTCGGCGCCCTCGGCGGCGAGCACGAAGTCGACGTCCTCGGCCGAGCTGTTCGCGAGCGCGCCGAGCACGGCGCCGGGCTCGCCCTCGCCCTCGGAGACGACCATGAGGTTGATGCCGCGCACCTGGTCGGTGAGGTTCACCCGGATCCCGTCGGACGGGGCGTACGGCTTGGTGGTGATCGTGGGGGAGCAGGCGGCCAGCAGCAGGGCACCCGCCATGACGCTGGCGGCGGCGACGAGGCGTGCGGGGCGGGCGGAGCGGGACACGAGCTCTCCTTCGAAGGCGTCGGCTCGCGGGCGCGGGTGGCCGCGCGGGCGCGGGGCATCAGGGTTCCCCCACGTCAGGCGGGGAGGGGCGGGCCTGCAGGGACCCGCCGACATCCTAACGATGCCGGGCGCGCGCTGCGTCCATGATTGCGCTTCCAGGCCTCTGACCTGCACAAACGGGTTCGTCACAGGGCGGTGGGGAGGCCGCGGGGCAGGGGGGTGTCGGCCTCCCCGTGATAAGATCGTCGACTGGGAAAGGGGACATCTGCAGATGACGTTCACAGTAGGCGAGACGGTTGTCTACCCGCATCACGGCGCCGCGCTGATCGAGGAGATCAAGACGCGCAAGATCCGTGGCGAGGAGAAGATGTACCTCAAGCTCAAGGTTGCCCAGGGCGACCTGACGATCGAGGTCCCGGCGGAGAACGTCGACCTCGTGGGTGTGCGCGACGTGGTCGACCAGCAGGGGCTGGACCGCGTCTTCGAGGTGCTGCGCGCGCCCTACACGGAGGAGCCGACCAACTGGTCGCGCCGGTACAAGGCGAACCTCGAGAAGCTCGCGTCCGGCGACGTGATCAAGGTCGGCGAGGTCGTCCGCGACCTGTCGCGCCGCGACGCGGACCGCGGCCTCTCGGCCGGCGAGAAGCGCATGCTCGCCAAGGCTCGCCAGATCCTCGAGTCCGAGGTCGCGCTCGCGGAGGGCGTCGACGAGGAGAAGGCCGGCGCCATCATCGACGAGGTCCTCGCCTCCTGAGGCACCCCGTCACCAGCGCTGCACGACGGCGACCTGCGGCTCCGGCCGCGGGTCGCCGTCGTCGTTCCGGTACCGTGACGCCGTGACGACGCTCGCGATCCTCACCGCCGCGGGGTCCGGCACCCGCCTCGGCCGGGACCTGCCGAAGGCCCTGGTCGACCTGGCGGGCTTCCCCCTCGTGGTGCACGCCGCCCGCCGCCTCGCCGCCTCGGGCGTCGTCGACTCCCTGGTCGTCACGTGCCCGGCGGGCCTCGACTCCGCGGTGCGCGACGTCGTCGCGCAGGACCCGCACGTCGACGTGCCGGTCCGCGTGGTCGAGGGCGGCGGTACCCGACAGGCGTCCGTCGCCGCTGGCCTTGCGCTCGCCGGCCCGGACGACGACGTGGTCCTCGTGCACGACGCCGCGCGCCCGCTCGCCCCGCCGCGCCTGGTGCGCCGCGTCGTCGAGGCGGTCCACGCCGGCCACGGCGCGGTCGTCCCCGGGCTGCCCGTCACGGACACCGTGAAGCGCGTCGCGCCGGCGTCGTCGGCGGGCGGGCCGGACGTCGAGCGCGTCGTGGAGACCCCGGACCGCGCGGAGCTGCGCGCGGTGCAGACGCCGCAGGGCTTCGACCGCGCGCTCCTGCAGCGCGCGCACGCGCAGGGCGCGGCCCGCGCGACGGCCGAGGGGCTGGCGGCGACGGACGACGCCGGGCTGGTCGAGGCCCTCGGCGAGGCCGCCTACGTCGTCACCGGCGAGGAGGCGGCCATGAAGATCACCACCGAGCGCGACCTGCAGGTGGCCGCGCTGCTGCTCGAGGAGGAGTCGTGACCGGTCTGCCCCCGGGGCTGCCCCGCACCGGCCTCGGCGTCGACGTGCACGCCTACGCCCCCGAGGGGTCCGACCGCGAGCTGTGGCTCGGCGGCCTGCGCTGGCCGGGGGAGCGGCCGCTCGCCGGGCACTCCGACGCCGACGTCGCCGCGCACGCCGCCGCGGACGCCCTGTTTTCCGCCGCCGGCATCGGCGACCTCGGCACCCACTTCGGCACCAGCGAGCCCGAGTGGGCCGGGGCCGCAGGGAGCGTCCTGCTCGCCGAGGCGGCCCGGCGCGTGCGGGCGGCAGGGTTCGAGATCGGGAACGTCGCCGTGCAGGTGATCGGCAACCGTCCGAAGGTCGGCCCGCGCCGGGCCGAGGCCGAGGCGGCCCTCACCGCCGCGGCCGGCGCACCCGTCTCCCTGAGCGCCACCACGACCGACGGCCTGGGGCTCACCGGCCGCGGGGAGGGCGTCGCGGCGATCGCGACGGCGCTCGTCGTCGCCGTGGGCTGAGCCGGCACCGGTCCGTCGCGCGGCCCTCACCGCTGCAGCCGCGGGTCGTGCGAGGGGTCGGCGTACGGCTCCGGGCAGCCCTCGTCGACCGCGTCGGGGCGCAGCTCGACGTGCCACGGCTCGTTCGCGTACACCCGGCACAGCCCGTACGCGGCGCCGTGATCGGCCACCCACTGGCTGCCGCCCGTCTGCTGCAGGTCGACGGCGTCGCCGGTGACGTGCGACGACGTGTCGGCGGAGGCGACCCAGCGGGCCGCCTCGGCCGCGGACCCGTACTGCGCGACGGCCTCGCGCAGCAGCTGGTCCTGGTACGCCGCCGAGCGCCAGGCGCTGTTGACGAAGAACGTGACGCCGTCCTGCTCGGCGTCGGCCGCGGCCGCCTGCAGGGCGGCGAGCAGCGCGGGGTCGAGGTTCGCCAGGGCCGGGAGGTCGTCGTCGAACACGGTGGTGCCGTCCGGGACGTGGCCGGCCGCCTCGCCGTCCCGCGCGCCGCGGTCGGCGGGAGCCTTCGCCGGCGCGACCGACGTCGTCGCGGGCGGGGGCGACGCCGTCTGGCAGGCCGCGAGCCCGGCCAGCGCGGCGGCGGCCGCGGCGAGCGCGAGCACGGTGCGGGACCGTCCGGCCGTCCGGACGGCGGGGGTGCGGGACGCGTGGGCGTGTCGGTGGTGGAGCATGCCCCCAGTCGAGCCGGGGCGGTGTTGCCCGGGCGTATGCGCTGCTCGATACGCGGACGATAGGTGCCGCTCCGTAGCATCGAGGGCATGCGCGTGCTGATCGTCGAGGACGAGCCGTACCTGGCCCAGGCCGTCCGCGACGGGCTGCGCCTCGAGGCCATCGCGGCGGACGTCGCGGGCGACGGCGACACCGCCCTCGAGCTGCTGGGCGTGAACTCCTACGACGTCGCCGTGCTCGACCGCGACATCCCCGGCCCGTCGGGCGACGAGGTGGCCGCGAGCATCGTCGCGTCCGGGAGCGGCCTGCCGATCCTCATGCTCACGGCCGCGGACCGTCTCGACGACAAGGCCACCGGGTTCGAGCTCGGGGCCGACGACTACCTCACCAAGCCGTTCGCGATGCGGGAGCTCGTGCTGCGGCTGCGCGCCCTCGACCGCCGGCGCGCGCACAGCCGGCCGCCGGTGCGCGAGCTCGCGGGCCTGCGCGTGGACCCGTTCCGCCGCGAGGTCTACCGCGACGGGCGGTACGTCGCCCTCACCCGCAAGCAGTTCGCCGTGCTGGAGGTGCTGGTCGCGGCGGACGGCGGCGTCGTCAGCGCGGAGGAGCTGCTGGAGCGGGCGTGGGACGAGAACGCCGACCCCTTCACCAACGCGGTGCGCATCACGGTGTCGGCGCTGCGCAAGCGCCTCGGGGAGCCGTGGGTGATCGCCACCGTGCCCGGGGTGGGCTACCGCATCGCGGCCCCGTCCGACGACGAGGCCCGGCATGGCTAGGAGCCCCGGCCCGAGCGTCCGGCTGAAGCTCACGCTCAGCTACGCCGGGTTCCTCGTGGTGGCCGGCGCGCTGCTCCTCGCCGTCGTGTGGGTCTTCCTGCTGCGGTACGTGCCGGACACGATCATCGTCGACGTCGCGCCGTCCCGTCCCGGGCCCGGGCAGTTCGTCCCCAACCGCTCCGACCTGGAGCGCGCGTTCGCCCCCCGGGTGGCCTGGGCGATGGTCTTCCTCCTGGTGTTCGGCCTCCTCGGCGGGTGGTTCCTCGCCGGGCGGATGCTCGCCCCGCTGGACCGCATCACCGACGCCACCCGCCGGGCCGCGGAGGGGTCGCTGTCCCACCGGGTCCGGCTGCCGGGCCGGCAGGACGAGTTCCGCGAGCTCGCCGACGCGTTCGACACGATGCTGGCGCGGCTGGAGGCGCAGGTCGCCGAGCAGCAGCGCTTCGCGGCCAACGCGTCCCACGAGCTGCGCACCCCTCTCGCGACGACGCAGGCGATGCTCGAGGTGGCCCGCCGGGACCCGGAGCGCGACGTCGCGGAGGTGCTGGACCGCCTGCACGCCGTCAACGCCCGCGCCATCGACCTCACCGAGGCGCTGCTCCTGCTCAGCCGGGCCGACCGCGGGGCGTTCGGACTCGAGCGCGTCGACCTGTCGCTCGTCGCGGAGGAGGCCGCCGAGACGCTGCTGCCGCTCGCGGACGCGCGCTCCGTCGAGGTGCGCGTCGGCGGGGACGCCGCCCCCGCGCTCGGGTCGCACGCGCTGCTGCTGCAGCTCGCCACGAACCTCGTGCACAACGCGATCGTGCACAACCTGCCGGGCGGCGGCACGGTGCGCGTCGACACGGGGGTGCGGGGCGAGGACGTCGTGCTCACCGTCGAGAACACGGGCGACCCGATCGACCCGCGCCTCGTCCCGACGCTGGTCGAGCCGTTCCAGCGCGGCGGCGGGCGCACCCACGGCGCGCACGCGGGCGTCGGGCTGGGCCTGGCGATCGTGCGGAGCATCGCCGAGGCGCACCACGGCACGGTCGCGTTGGCGCCCGGCTCGGCCGGCGGGCTGCGGGTGACGGTGCGGCTCCCGGGGGGGCGGGCCGCCCCGCCGGCGTGGTGGCCGTCCGCCTAGTCGGTGCTGCTCGTCCCTGCTGCCGGTCAGTGCTGCCGGTCCGTCGCACCCAGGACGGTGTCGGTGTAGCCGTTGCGGAAGACGCCGCCCGGGTCGACGGCGGCGCGCACGCGGGCGACGTCGGCCAGGGGGTAGTGGTCGGCGAGGTGCTCCGCCGTGCGGGTGTGCATCTTGCCCCAGTGCGGCCGCCCGCCCGCGGCGGCGAAGATCTGCTCGGCCGCGCTGAAGTACCGCTGGTACGGCATCGGCGCGTACTGGTGCACCGCGACGTACGCCGTCTCGCGGCCGCGCGCCGTCGAGAGCCAGACGTCGTCGGCGGCGGCGAAGCGCACCTCCACCGGGAAGGGGACGGGCTCGCCGGACGCGCGCAGCCAGGCGTCGAGCTCGTCGAGCACCTCCCGCAGCGCGGCCCGCGGCAGCGCGTACTCCATCTCGACGAACCGGACGCGGCGCCGCGTGACGAAGACGTCGGCCGACGGCGCCACGTACGTCTTCGCGCCCAGCGCCCGCGCGCTGACGGCGTTGAGGCGGGGTACGAGGCCGGGTGCGGCGAGCGCGAGGCGGTTCACCACCTCGAAGGCGCCGTTTGACAGCACCTCCTCGTCCAGGAGGGCGCGGGCCCGGGCGCCCGCGGTGCGCACGGCGCCGAGGCCGCCGGCGCGGGCCGCGGCCCACGCCTCGACCTCGTCGGCCGACGCGCGGTTGTTCCGCTTCGTCAGCGCCCGGCGAGTGCCGGGGAACCAGTAGAACTCCGCGTGGTCGTTGCCGTCGACGTACTCGTCGAGCTGCTCCAGCACGCGGTCCAGCGGCCAGGGCTCCTCCTGGGCGCGCAGCCAGAACGCGGGCGCCACCTCGAGGGTGAGCGCGGACAGCACGCCCGCGGTGCCGAGGCCCAGCCGGGCCAGCTCGAACAGCTCCCGCTCCGCGCTGCCGGGGGCCGCGGCGTCGGACGCCGACCGGACCGCGCCGTCGGCCCCGACCACCCGCACGCCCCGCACCTGCGTCGCGAGGCCGCCCAGCCGCGCTCCGGTGCCGTGCGTGCCGGTCGAGATCGCGCCCGCGACGGACTGGCGGTCGATGTCGCCGAGGTTGCGCATCGCCAGGCCGAGCGCCGCGAGCATGCGGTTGAGGTGGTGCAGCCGGGTGCCCGCCCGGACGGTGACCAGCGACGTGCCGTCCGGCTGCGGCGCCACCGCCTCGATCCCGCTGAGGTGGTCGAGGCCCAGGTGCAGGCCGTCGGTCACCGCCGCGGCGGTGAAGGAGTGGCCCGCGCCCATCGCGCGCACCCGCAGCCCGTCGGCGGCGGCCCGGGCGACGACGGCGCCCAGCTCGCCCTCGTCGCGCGGCGCGGCGCGGCGCGCGGGCTGCCACGAGTGCGTGCCGCCCCAGGTGCGCAGCGGGGCGTCGGGGGCGGCGGAGGCCGGTGTACGGGCGACGGTGCTCGAAGTCACGCGGCACACTCTGCCACGGGCCCCGGCCCCGACGGATCCCCCTCAGGGTGGATCGTCGAGGCCCCCCGGGGGCCGGTGTAGCGTGCGGTCATGACCCAGACGGAGCGGCTGGCCCGCGCCACCGCGCACCTGCCGGCTCCCGTGGCCGTGGTCGACCTGGACGCCTTCGACGCCAACGCCGCCGACCTGCGCCGCCGAGCCCGGGGCGTCCCCGTGCGGGTGGCGAGCAAGTCCGTGCGGGTGCGCTCGCTGGTCGGCCGGGCGCTCGACGCCGGGTTCCAGGGCGTCATGGCGTTCTCCCTGGCCGAGGCGCTGTGGCTCGTGCAGGAGGGGGTGCGCGACGTCCTCGTCGGCTACCCCACCGTCGACCGGGACGCCCTCGCGCGGCTGGCCGCCGACGTCCGCGCGCGGCGCGAGGTCACGCTGATGATGGACGACGCCGCCCAGCTCGCGCTCCTGGACGCCGCCCTGTCGTCCGCCGCGGTGCCCGCCGGGACGGGCGACCTGCCCGACGTCGCCCTCTGCCTGGACGTCGACGCGTCGCTGCGCCTCGACACCGGCCCGCTGCACGTGCACCTGGGGACGCGACGCTCGCCGCTGCGCACGCCGGACGACGTCGCGGCGCTCGCCCGCCGCGTCGAGGCGCAGCCCGGCGCCCGGCTGCGCGGGCTGATGTTCTACGAGGCGCAGGTCGCCGGCCTGCCCGACACCAACCCGGCCGTCCGGCTGGTCAAGAGGCTGTCGGTGGCCGAGCTGTACGGCCGCCGGTCGGCCGTCGTCGAGGCCGTGCGCGCCGCCGTCGGGCGCGAGGTGGAGCTGGTGAACTCGGGCGGCACGGGCTCCCTCGAGACGTCGTCGTCCGGGCCCACCGTCACCGAGGTGACCGCGGGCTCGGGCCTGTTCGTCCCCGGCCTGTTCGACGGGTACCGCTCCTTCGACCCGCGGCCGTCCGCGTTCTTCGGGCTCGACGTCGCCCGGGTGCCGGCCCTGGGGTGGGCGACGGCGTTCGGCGGCGGGTACGTCGCGTCCGGTCCCGCGGGGCGCTCGCGGCTGCCCCGGGTCGCCACGCCCGGCTGGTCGCTCACCGGCACCGAGGGCGCGGGGGAGGTCATGACGCCGCTGCGCAGGCGCCGCGGAGCACCGCCCCTCGCCGTCGGGGACCGCGTCTGGCTGCGGCACGCGAAGGCCGGCGAGCTCATGGAGCGGTTCGACGTCGTCCACCTGGTGCGCGGCACCGAGGTCGTCGGGTCCGTGCCCACGTACCGCGGCGAGGGACGCACCTTCGGCTGAGGGACCGGCCGGTACCCTGGACCGGTGAGCCTGCACCTGTACGACACCGCGACGCGCGACGTGCGCGCCTTCGTCCCCCTGAACCCGGGCGAGGTCGGTATCTACCTGTGTGGCGCCACCGTGCAGGCCCCGCCCCACATCGGCCACCTCCGCCCCGTCATCGCGTTCGACGTGCTGCGCCGCTGGCTGGAGCGCTCGGGCCTGCGGGTCACGCTGATCCGCAACGTCACCGACATCGAGGACAAGATCCTCGCCAAGGCCTCCGCGGCCGGCGTCCCCTGGTGGGCGCACGCCGCCACGCACGAGCGGATGTTCACGCGCGCCTACGACGCGCTCGGCGTCCTGCCGCCGACGTACGAGCCACGGGCCACGGGCCACGTGCCGGACATGGCGGAGCTCATGCAGCGGCTCGTCGACCGCGGGCACGCGTACACGACTGGGCCGGGCGACGTCTGGTTCGACGTGCGGTCGTGGCCCGCGTACGGCGAGCTGACGAGGCAGCGACTCGAGGACCTCAACCCCGAGCCCACCGGCGACGACGCCGCGGCGTCCGCCAAGCGGGACCCGCACGACTTCGCGCTGTGGAAGGCGCCCAAGCCGGGCGAGCCGGAGACGGCGTCCTGGGAGACGGCGTTCGGCCGGGGTCGGCCGGGCTGGCACCTCGAGTGCTCCGCGATGGCCCGCCGCTACCTGGGCGACACGTTCGACATCCACGGCGGCGGCCTCGACCTGCGGTTCCCGCACCACGAGAACGAGCAGGCGCAGTCGCGCGCGGCGGGGTACGGCTTCGCGCAGCGGTGGATGCACTGCGCGTGGGTCACCCAGCAGGGCGTCAAGATGAGCAAGTCGCTGGGCAACGGGCTGCTCGTGAGCGAGCTGCTCTCCCAGGCGCCCGCGCCCGTCATCCGGTACGCCCTGGCGGCCGTCCAGTACCGGTCGATGCTCGAGTGGTCGCCCGACACCCTCGACGAGGCCCGCACCACCTGGGAGCGGCTGTCCGGCTTCGTGGACCGCGCCACCGAGCGGGTCGGCGCCGTGCCCGCGGAGGAGGTCGCGAAGGCCGAGCTGCCGGCCGGCTTCGTCGAGGCGATGGACGACGACCTCAACGTGCCCGCCGCGCTCGCCGTCGTGCACGAGCACCTGCGCGCGGGCAACAGCGCCCTGGCGTCGCGCGACGACGCCGCGGCGCGCGCCGAGCTCGTCGCCCTGCGCGGCATGCTCGACGTCCTGGGCCTCGACCCGCACGACCCGCAGTGGGCCTCGGGCGCCGACGACTCCGCGGCGCGCGCCGCCCTGGAGTCGCTCGTCGCCGCCGAGCTGGACGCGCGGGTCGCCGCACGCGCCGCGAAGGACTGGGCCACGAGCGACGCCATCCGCGACCGCCTCGCGGCGGCCGGCGTCGTCGTGCAGGACTCCGCCGACGGCGCCCGCTGGACGCTGACCGACTGACCCGCTCGACCACTGAGCTGGCTACCTGAGAAGAGACACCATGGCAGGCAACACCCGACGGCCCGGCGCCGTCCGCAAGCCCGGCAGCAAGAAGGGCGCGCAGGTCGGCACCGGCGGGCACAGCCGCAAGGCGCTCGAGGGCAAGGGCCCGACGCCGAAGGCCGAGGACCGCACGTACCACCCGGCGCACAAGCGCAAGGTGGCGGCGGAGAAGCGGCAGACCGCGCAGGCGCAGAAGGGCGCGAGCAAGGGCGTGGTGCGCGGCACCCGGCGCCCCACGGGCGGCGCCGAGGTGGTCGCGGGCCGCAACGCCGTGCTCGAGGCGCTGCGCACCGACGTGCCGGTCACCGCGGTGCACCTCGCCGCGCGCATCGACCACGACGACCGTACGCGGGAGATCCTCGAGCTGGCCTCGACCCGCTCCGTGCAGCTGCTCGAGGTGAGCCGCACCGAGCTGGACCACCTCACCGAGGGCTCGGTGCACCAGGGCGTCGCCGCGCAGGTGCCGCCGTACGACTACGCCGACGTCGAGGACCTCCTGGACGCCGCAGCCGAGGCGGGGCAGCCGCCGCTGATCGTCGCGCTCGACGGCGTCACCGACCCGCGCAACCTGGGCGCCGTGCTCCGGTCCGCCGGGGCGTTCGGCGCGCACGGCGTCGTCGTGCCGTCGCGCCGCTCGGCGGGCGTGACGGCGTCGGCGTGGAAGGTGTCCGCCGGGGCCGCGGCCCGCGTGCCCGTGGCCAAGGTGACGAACCTGGCGCGCACCCTCGCCGACCTGAAGAAGTCCGGGGCGTTCGTCGTCGGGCTGGACGCGGGCGGCGACACCACCGTGCGCGACCTCGCGTTCGCCACCGACCCGCTGGTGCTCGTCGTCGGCTCCGAGGGCCACGGCCTGTCCCGGCTGGTGCGCGAGACCTGCGACGCCGTCGCGTCCATCCCCATCTCGTCCGACGTCGAGTCGCTCAACGCCGGCGTCGCCGCGGGGATCACCCTCTACGAGGTGGCCCAGGCCCGCACCTCCGCGAGATAGAGAACCCGGACCCGCGAGATAGAGAGGTCGGGACGACACCGCAACCGGTTGCGGTG
>NZ_JBHVBO010000151.1:0-10358 GCF_042668085.1 Isoptericola sp. NPDC057391
GTCGCGGCGCGAAGGGCGGGGCCCCTGGGGTGGCTCGGTCAGTCGTCGGCACCCGGGTAGTCGTCGTCGAGGGCGTCCTCGCCCTCCTCCGCGAGGGCGTCGCGCACGACGCCGAAGGAGACGCCCGGCGCGTAGCCCTTGCGCCCGAGCGCGCCGACCGCGCGGCGCACGCGCACGTCTCGGTCCAGCCCGCTGGTGCGCGCCACGTGCTTGCGGGCCAGGGCCAGCGCTGCGGTGCGCTCGTCGTCGGGGTCGACCTGCTCGAGCGCGTCGGCGGCGATCTCCTCGGCGATGCCGCGCCGGCGCAGCTCCATCGCCAGTGCGCGCCGCGAGAGGCCTCGCTCGGCGTGCCGCGTGCGCACGAGCATGTCGGCGTACGCGGCGTCGTCGACCAGGCCCACCTCGTCGAACCGGTCCAGCACCGGGCCCACGACCGCCTCCGGGTAGCCCTTGCGCGCGAGCGACTGCTCGAGCTCCGCGCGGCTCTTCGGGGCGGCCGTGAGGATCCGCAGCAGCGTCTCGCGCGCCTTCTCGGTGGCGTCCTCGACCGTCAGCTCGCCGGCCTCGAGCCGCTCGGCCACCGTGCGGCGCGGCTGACGGCGGCGTGACCCGCCGCTGTTCTCCGACTCGTCGTCCGAGCCGTGAGCCGGCCCCGCCTCCGAGCCGTCCGACGACCAGCCGTCGCCCGCTCCCCGCGCGCCACCCTGGCGGCGGCCGCGACGCTTCCCCACGCCGCGACCGCCCGGGGCAGTATCCCCCGAAGTCACGAGCCTCCTCCCCCGGCGACCGCGACGAGCACGGCTCCGGTCGGGCCGGCGGTCACCGGCGCAGCCGCGACGGGGGCGGTGACGGTGCCGGTGCCCATGCCGGACCTGCCGGCGCCCGTCAGAACGGCGCCTTCTTGCCCTTGGCGCCCGCCTTGGCAGCCGGTGCCGGATCGACGGCCAGCCCGGTCGCGGAGCCCGCGGCGCCCTCGACGGGAGCCTCGGCCGCAGGGGCGTCGAGCTTGGCGCCGACGCCGAGCTTCTCCTTGATGCGCTTCTCGATCTCGTTCGCCAGGTCGGGGTTGTCCCGCAGGAACGCCCGGGCGTTCTCCTTGCCCTGGCCCAGCTGGTCGCCCTCGTAGGTGAACCACGACCCCGACTTGCGCACGAAGCCGTGCTCCACGCCCATGTCGATGAGCCCGCCCTCGCGGGAGATGCCCACGCCGTACAGGATGTCGAACTCGGCCTGCTTGAACGGCGGCGCCATCTTGTTCTTGACGACCTTGACGCGGGTGCGGTTGCCGACCGGCTCCGTGCCCTCCTTGAGGGTCTCGATGCGGCGGATGTCCATGCGCACCGAGGCGTAGAACTTCAGGGCCTTGCCACCGGTGGTGGTCTCCGGCGAGCCGAAGAACACGCCGATCTTCTCGCGGAGCTGGTTGATGAAGATCGCCGTGGTGCCCGACGCGCTCAGGGCACCGGTGATCTTGCGCAGCGCCTGCGACATCAGGCGGGCCTGGAGGCCGACGTGGCTGTCGCCCATCTCGCCCTCGATCTCGGCCTTCGGCACCAGCGCCGCGACCGAGTCGATGACGATGATGTCCAGCGCGCCGGAGCGGATCAGCATGTCCGTGATCTCCAGGGCCTGCTCGCCGGTGTCCGGCTGCGAGACCAGCAGGGCGTCCGTGTCGACGCCGAGCTTCTTGGCGTACTCCGGGTCCAGCGCGTGCTCGGCGTCGACGAACGCCGCGATGCCGCCGGCCCGCTGCGCGGCGGCCACGGCGTGCAGCGCGACCGTCGTCTTGCCGGAGGACTCCGGGCCGTAGATCTCGACGACCCGGCCACGCGGGAGCCCCCCGATGCCGAGGGCCACGTCGAGCGCGATCGAGCCGGTGGGGATGACCTCGACGGGCGCGCGGCCCTCGTCGCCGAGGCGCATGACCGAGCCCTTGCCGAAGCTGCGGTCGATCTGGGCGAGCGCGGCCTCGAGTGCCTTCTCGCGGTCTGCCGTTGCGGGCATGTCGGTCACCTTTGCGTTCTGGGCGCGGCGGCTGCGCGCCGGCGTTCGTGGCTGCGTGCTCATGTTGTCGTCGACCGTACGTGCCGCCACCGACACGGTGGGGGCGGCCCGTCGCGGCTGTGGAGGACGACGTCCGAGGACCCTCCTGGGGGCAGACTCTACCCGAACACGTGTTCGAGGGCGTCGTCGTCCCCGGGCGTGTCGCGCCACGACCCGCCGGGCCGCAGGACCACCACGCGCACGTCCGGCGCCGCCCGGCGGCAGGCCGCCGCGAAGGCCTCCCCGGCGTGGTCCATCCACCCGCGCGGCAGGTGCTGCCCGCCCGGCACGTGCAGCGTGCCCCAGTGCACCGGGACCGCCACCCGGGGCCGGACCTCCGCGCACACCTCGGCCGCCCCGCGAGGGCCGAGATGGCCGCCCGAGAGCCGCGGGCCCCAGCCGGACACGGGCACGAGCGCCACGTCCACCCGCCCGCCGGCCAGCTCGCGCACGCGCCCCACGCCCGGGTAGTGCTCCGTGTCCCCCACGGCCCACACCGTCGCGCCGGGCCCGCGCACCAGGTGCCCGCTCGCGGCGTTCGGACGGTGCGGCATCGGCCGGTCGCCGTGCACCGCGGCGGTCAGGCGGACCTGCACGCCCGCGACGTCGTGCCACCCACCGTGCTGCGGGGGATGGTGCGCGACGTCATGGCCGGGCGGGTGGCCGGGCGGGTGGCCGGGCAGGTGGTCGGGCGGGTGGCCGGCCGGCACCGGCGGCAGGTCGAGGCCGACGCCGTGCAGGCCCTTCCCGCGCAGCCAGCGGGCGTTGGCGGGCGCCGTGAGCACCGGCACGTCGCCGAGCAGCCGCAGCGAGCCCAGCTCGGCGTGGTCGTGGTGCAGGTGGGACAGCAGGGCGGCGTCGGCGCCCCGCCAGGCCTCGGTGTCGGGGCGGTCGCCGCGGCGCCGCAGGAGTCCCGCGTGCCGCCGCAGCAGGGGGTCGGTCACGACCCGGGCGGTGCCCCCGCCCGCGCGCGGCAGGTCGACGACGACGGTCGAGTGCCCGAGCCACGTCACCCGGAGCCCCGACCCCCCGGCGGGGTCGCGCCCGCCCGGCGCCGCGCTCACGGCCCGTCCCGCAGGCCGAGCGCGGCGAGCCAGGCCACGAGCCGCCGGTGCACCGCCTCGGCGCCCACCAGCACGCGGGCACCGTCCACGTCCTCGCGCTCGTCGTCGGGCACGACGAGGTCGGCCGGGTGCAGCAGCAGGGCCTCGCTCTGCGCGCCGCCGAGCCCGCCGTGCGAGCCCACCAGCCCCTCGAGCGCGTGCACCCGGCCCATCGGGCCGACCGCGGACACCACGACGAGGTCACCGGCGTCCTCCAGCCCGGCGAGGCGCAGCAGGTCCGCGCGGGCGCGCGACCCGTAGCCGGCCAGCGGGTCCCGACCGGTCACCCGGCCGGTCGCCAGGTCGTGCGACCCGAGCCGCCCGCGCGCCACCGGCCCCTGCGCGCCGCGCACCACGACGAAGCCGACGGCCGGCGACTCGACCAGGCCTGCCACGAGGGTGGGCCACCGGGCCGCCACCTCCGCGGCCGACAGCCGGCGCGGCTCGCGGCAGAACCACACCATCCCGAGGTTGCCCGACCCGATCACCTCGACGGCGGGAAGGTCCGTCCGCCCGGCGTCGCGGTCCGGCCCCACCAGGAGCCGGCCGTCGCCCTCGCCGTCGCGGCGCAGCGCGTGCAGCGCGGTGTTCGCCGGGCCCCACGCCTCGCCGTCCGCCGTCTCCCCCCGAGGCGGGGCGGGGATCGCCATCAGCCGGTGCACCTCGTCCGCGAACGACCGCCCCACCACCTGCTCGAAGGTCGACCCCAGGGACTGCCCGTGGTCCGACACGACCACCGTGCGGTAGCGGCGCGGGGCGCCGCGCGCGATCTCTTCCCACAGCCCGACCACCCGGTCGAGCCCCTCCAGCGCGCGCAGCGCCTCCGGCCGCAGCGGGCCGGCATGGTGAGCGATCTCGTCGTAGTCGACCAGGTCCACGCACACCACGGGCGCTCCGCGCACGAGCTGCTCCGCCACGAGCGACGTGTTGAGGTCGCGCAGCAGCACGTTGGTCACCGCGCGCAGCACCGGGTACCACCCGCGTCGCGCCACGCGGGGGCGCACCCCGCGCACCACCTGCTGCCACCCCTGGTACACCTCCTTGAGCGCCTCCCCGACGGTGCCGGCCACCGCCCGCACCAGCACGAACGGGCTGGAGAAGAAGCGGACGAACAGCGGACCGGGCCCCAGTCCCTCCGCCGCGCGGCTCATCACGAGCAGGCTGGTCGGGGCGTCGCCGGAGAACATCGTCGACACCGCCACGCCGCCGTCGGCGAGCAGCCCGCGGCCGTCGGAGGCCGACCGCTCCACCTCGGCGGCGTCCGCCGGGCGGTTCGTCACCACGAGGCGCCCGAGGCGCCGGGACCACCACCGGAAGGCCGGCACCGCGTCGCTGGTGCCGTGCAGCAGGCCGAGGGTGCTGGCCGGGGTGGTGCACGGCACGCGGGCCCACCACGACTCGAGCCGGTGGCTGCCCGAGCCGAGCCACCGCTCCATCGTGGGCACGAGCCCCGCCTCCAGGGCGTGGTCGAGCGTCGGCCGGGCCACGCCGTCGAGCATGACGACGAGCACGCCCGGGGGCCGGTCGTCCGCGCCGCCCCCGTCACCGGTGCCGTCGAGGGCGCCGGCGCGGGTCGCCCGGCGCGGGAGGCCGGCACGACGGCGGGCCCGGCGCAGCAGGTCGCCGACGACGTACGCGTTGTCGCGCGCCCCGACGACCCAGTGACCGCACGCCATCACCACCGCGGCGACGAGGAGCACGGCGAGCACGTCCGCCCACGAGTCGCTCGTCACTCCCGGCAGGAACGTCAGCGCGGCCCAGACGACCAGCACCTGCGCGGCGAGGCCGAGCAGCAGCGCCACGACCGCTCCGCCGGCCCGCGCGAGGCGCCGCAGCGGGGCCCGCAGCAGCGCGTCGCCGAGGCCCACCACGAGCGCCGCGAGCAGCACGTCCCACGGGGAGGCCACGCCCACGCCGTCGACCAGGGCGATCGCGACCCCGAGCCCGGCGGCCGTCGAGGCCAGGGACCAGAGCGCGGCACGGACGTCGACCACCGTCACGAGCGGGGGACGGTGGTCGCGCATGGCGCCATGATGCCCCGCGGGCACGACGTCGGCGCGGGCGACGGCCCGTCAGCGCGCGGGCGGCGCCTGGCGGCGGTCGTCGCGGCCCCAGCGGTCCGGCTCGGGAACGTCGAGCGCGTCGCACAGCGCGTGCCACACGTCGCGGGGCTCGAGGCCCGCCTCGAGCGCCTCGGCAGGGGTGCGGCCGTCGAGGCGGGTCAGCACCTGCTCG
The DNA here is from genome assembly GCF_042668085.1 of Isoptericola sp. NPDC057391. Taxonomy (NCBI): domain Bacteria; kingdom Bacillati; phylum Actinomycetota; class Actinomycetes; order Micrococcales; family Promicromonosporaceae; genus Isoptericola; species Isoptericola sp. NPDC057391. Next base: position 5,382 of record NZ_JBHVBO010000151.1, read on the forward strand.
CGCACGAGAGCACGCCCGTAGGCGGGCCCGAAGACCTCGTCGACCAGCTCGGCGAACTCGCGATAGCGCACGCCCCCAGCCTCGCACGGCCGGGAGGGTGGTCGGCACGCCGGACGCCGCGGCCGCACGGCACGGCACCGCACGGCACGGCACCGCACGGCACGGACGACCGCTCGTCCTGCGGGCTGTCGGTGCCCCCTGCCAGGATGACGAGGTGGTCGTCCCCCCGTCCGGCAGCCCCGCCGATCTCACTGCCGACCCTGCCGTCGGGCACGACGGCGTGCTCGAGCGGTTCGGCCCCGCGACGCGCGCGTGGTTCACCGGGGCGTTCGCGGCGCCGACGGCTGCCCAGGCCGGGGCCTGGGACGCGATCAGCTCCGACCGGCACGCGCTCGTCGTCGCCCCGACCGGGTCCGGCAAGACCCTCGCGGCGTTCCTCTGGGCGATCGACCGCCTCACGACCACACCGCCGCCGGAGCGCCCCCGCCGCTGCCGCGTGCTGTACGTCTCCCCGCTCAAGGCGCTCGCCGCCGACGTGCAGCGCAACCTGCGCTCTCCCCTGGCCGGTATCCGGCAGGCCGCCGCCCGCGAGGGGCTCACGGTCGAGGAGGTGACCGTCGGCGCCCGCACGGGCGACACCCCGGCCTCCGAGCGTCGTGCGTTCGCCACCCGGCCGCCGGACGTGCTGGTCACCACCCCCGAGTCCCTGTTCCTCGTCCTCACGTCGCAGGCCCGCGCGGGCCTGGCGGGCGTCGAGACGGTCGTGCTGGACGAGATCCACGCGGTCGCGGGCACCAAGCGCGGCGCCCACCTGGCGCTGAGCCTGGAGCGCCTCGACGAGCTGCTCGACCGGCCGGCGCAGCGGATCGGGCTGTCCGCCACGGTGCGCCCCGCGCAGACGGTGGCCGAGTTCCTCGCCGGGCACCGCGCGCCCGAGGACGGCGGCCGCGAGGTCGTGGTCGTGCAGCCCGCGGCCAGCAAGAAGTGGGCGATCGACGTGGTCGTGCCCGTGCCCGACCTCGCGGACCTCGACTCCGGCGGGGTGCCGGACCCGCAGGACCGGACGACGGACCCGACGACGACCCCGACGACCGACCCGACGACGAACCCGGCGGGAGGCGGCGGGCTCGGCGACGAGGAGCTCGACCTCACGGGCGACGCCGTCTCGCCCCTGCGCCGCGCGTCCGTGTGGCCCCACGTCGAGGAGCGGGTGGTGGACCTCGTCGCCGACCACCGCTCGACGCTGGTCTTCACCAACTCCCGCCGGGGCGCCGAGCGTCTCACCGCCCGGATGAACGAGATCTGGACCGAGCGCTCCGGCGTCGACCTCCCGGCCCCGGGCACGCAGTGGCCGGCGCAGGCGCAGGCGCAGTCGGGCGCCTCGGTCGGCCTCCCGGACGGCGACGGCGCCCCGGCGCTCGCCCGCGCCCACCACGGCTCGATGAGCCGCGTCGAGCGCACCCGCACCGAGTCCGACCTCAAGGCGGGCCGGCTGCCGGCCGTGGTCGCGACGTCGTCCCTCGAGCTCGGCATCGACATGGGCGCCGTGGACCTGGTGGTGCAGGTGGGCGCGCCGCCGTCGGTCGCGAGCGGGCTGCAGCGCATCGGGCGCGCCGGGCACCAGGTGGGCGCGGTCTCGCACGGCGTGGTCTTCCCGACGTTCCGCGGCGACCTGGTGCCCGCCACCGTGGTGGCGCAGCGCATGCGCGCGGGCGAGATCGAGCACCTGCATGTCCCGGCCAACCCGCTGGACGTGCTCGCCCAGCAGGTGGTGGCGGCGCTCGCGACCGACGACTGGCAGGCGGACGACCTCCTCGCCGCGTTCCGCCGGGCGCACCCGTTCCGCTCGCTCGGCGACGCGACCTGGCGGGCCGTGCTCGACATGCTCGCCGGCCGCTACCCCAGCGAGGAGTTCGCGGAGCTGCGCGCCCGGATCGTGTGGGACCGCGCCACCGGCCGGCTCTCCGGCCGGCCCGGCGCCCTGCGGCTCGCCGCGACCAGCGGCGGCACCATCCCCGACCGCGGGCTGTACGGCGTCTACCTCGCCACCGAGGCGCCCACCTCCGGGTCGCCGGCGGACGGGGGCGGCGGGGTCGGCACGGTCGACCGGCCCCGCGGCGGCAAGCGCGTCGGCGAGCTCGACGAGGAGATGGTCTACGAGTCGCGTGTCGGCGACACGTTCACGCTCGGCTCGTCGACCTGGCGCATCGAGGAGATCACCCCGGACCGCGTGCTGGTGACGCCGGCGCCCGGCCTGCCGGGCCGCCTCCCGTTCTGGAAGGGCGACTCCCCCGGCCGTCCCGCCGAGCTCGGCCGCGCCGTGGGCGCGTTCGTGCGCGAGACCGACGCCCTGCTGGCGGACGACGAGGAGCGCGGCACCGCGCGCGGCCGGGACGTGCTGCGCGACGCCGGGCTCGACACGTGGGCCGCGGACAACCTCGCCGCCTACCTGGGCGAGCAGCGCCGCGCGACGGGGCGGCTGCCCGACGACCGCACCGTCGTCGTCGAACGGTTCCGCGACGAGCTCGGCGACTGGCGCGTCGTGATCCATTCCCCGTTCGGGGCGCCGGTGCACGCGCCGTGGGCGCTGGTCGTCGCCGCGCGGCTGCGGGCCCGGTACGGCACGGACGTCGCGGCCATGCACGCCGACGACGGGATCGTGCTGCGGCTGCCCGACGCCGGCGACTCCGGCTGGGACCTCGGCGGGCCCGGGTGGGGCGGCGACGGACCTGCCACCCACGGCGACGCCCCCGCCGTCACGGCCGAGGACCTGCTCGTCGACCCCGACGAGGTGCTCGACGCGGTGCGCGAGGAGCTCGGCGGCTCGGTGATGTTCGCGGCGCGCTTCCGCGAGGCGGCCGCGCGGGCGCTGCTCCTGCCGCGGCGTCGTCCCGACCGGCGGCAGCCGCTGTGGCAGCAGCGGCAGCGGGCGTCTCAGCTGCTGCAGGTCGCGTCGCAGTTCCCGGACTTCCCGATCATGCTCGAGGCCGCCCGCGAGTGCCTGCGCGACGACTTCGACGTCGCGGCGCTCACCGACCTCATGCGCGACCTGCAGGGCGGCCGGGTGCGCCTCGTCGAGGTGACGACGTCGACGCCGTCGCCCTTCGCGCAGGCGCTGCTGTTCGGCTACACCGCCCAGTTCCTGTACGACGGCGACGCGCCGCTCGCGGAGCGGCGCGCGGCCGCGCTGTCCCTCGACCCGGACCTGCTCACGGAGCTGCTCGGCGAGCAGGGCGCCACCCCGCTCGCCGACCTCCTCGACCCGGGCGCCGTGGAGCGCACCGAGGCCCAGCTGCAGGCGCTGGCGCCGGACCGGCAGGCGCGCGACGCCGAGGGCCTGTGGGACGTGCTGCGCCGTACCGGGCCGCACCCGGTCGCCGCCCTGCGGGAACGCACCCGGGAGGAGTCCCGCGAGCGGGTCGAGGAGTGGCTGGCCGACCTCGAGGGCGCGCGCCGCGTCATCCGGGTACGGCTCGGCGGCCGCCCGGGCGACGACGCCGAGCAGTGGGCCGTCGTGGAGGACGCCGGCCGGCTCCGCGACGCCCTCGGCGTGGCGCTGCCCGTCGGCGTGCCCGAGACCTTCACCGAGCCGGTGCCCGACCCGCTCGGCGACCTCGTCCGGAGGCACGCCAGGACGCACGGGCCGTTCCCCGCCGTGGACGTCGCGCGACGGTTCGGGCTCGGCATCGCGGTCGTGACCCAGGTGCTGTCCCGGCTGGAGGCGGCCGGTGCCGTGGCGCGCGGGGCGCTGCGGCCGTCGTCGCTGGGCGGCACGGGCGACGAGTGGTGCGACCCAGAGGTGCTGCGCACGCTGCGGCGCCGGTCCATGGCCGCGCTGCGCGCCGAGGTCGAACCGGTGGAGCCGGAGTCGCTCGGCGTCTTCCTGCCCCGCTGGCACGGGATCGGGGTGCGGGTCGGCGGCGCCGGGTCCGGCGGCGGGGCGCTGCGCGGCGCGGACGGCGTGCTGCGGGCGGTGGAGCAGCTCTCGGGGGCCGCGGTGCCGGCGTCGGCGCTCGAGACGCTGGTGCTGCCCGCCCGCGTCTCGGACTACTCCCCCGCCGTGCTCGACGAGCTCACCACGGCCGGCGAGGTGCTCTGGTGCGGGCACGGCCGGCTCCCGGGCTCCGGCGGCGGGGACGGCATGGTGAGCCTGCACCTCGCCGACGGCGCGCCGCTCACGCTGCGCGACCCCGACCCCGTCGACGAGGGCGGGCCGCTCGACACGGACCTGCACCGGGCGGTGCTCGACCTGCTCACCGGCTCGGGCGGGTACTTCCTGCCACGTCTCGCGGAGCTCGCGGACGCCAGCCAGGCGGCCACCCTCGACGCGCTGTGGGACCTGGTGTGGGCCGGCTGGGTGACGAACGACCGCCTGGGTCCGCTGCGCGAGTCGCTCGGCGGGTCGTCCCGGCGGGGCGGCGGGGCGCACCGTGCTCCCGCGGCCCCCGGCCGTGCCCGGCCGGTGCGGCCGTCCCGCTTCGGGATCGCACGCCCGACGTCGGTCGCCGCGGTCCCGCGGGCCGGCGGCGGCCGCTGGTCCGCGCTGCCCGCCGTGGAGCAGGACCCGACGGTCAGGGCCCACGCCCTCACCCAGGTGCTGCTGGAGCGGCACGGCGTCCTCACCCGCGCGGCCGCGCCCGCCGAGGGCGTGACGTCCCGCTTCCGCGACGTCTACCGCGTGCTGCGCGTGCTCGAGGAGCGCGGCGCCGTGCGGCGCGGCTACTTCGTCGAGGGGCTGGGCGGCTCGCAGTTCGCCCTGCCCGGCGCGGTCGATCAGCTGCGCACGGACGCCGCCGACCGCGCCCGCGCCCGGGACGCGCTCGCCGAGGGCGACGGTGTCGGCGGGGCAGGGAGCGGCCGCGCCGAGCCGGGCGCCGTCCTGCTCGCCGCGACCGACCCGGCCAACCCGTACGGGTCCGCCGTCGCCTGGCCGCGCGGGGCGGCGTCGGACGCCCGCGCGACGTCGGGGGACGACGG
>NZ_JBHVBO010000152.1:0-10114 GCF_042668085.1 Isoptericola sp. NPDC057391
GACCGTAGCCGGCTACGGTCCGTCCCCTCTCTATCTCGCGGGTCCGGCTTCTCTATCTCGGCGACAGGGTCACGTGTCGCGCTCGGTGATCGCGTCGTCCTCGCGGTGGTCGTCGTCCCCGCCGGGCGGGAACTCCACCCGCTCGGGGCGGGCGCGCAGGGCGATGATGCTCACCACGAGGCCGCCCCAGACGACCGCCAGCGACAGCACCATGAGCAGGATCGCGTCGCCGTTCATCGGGCCGCCCCCTTCGTCGTCGTCGAGGTGGTCACCGGCGGGTAGGTGGGCCAGGCGACGAAGTCGTCCGGGCTGCGCCGCCAGCGCGGCAGCGTGAGCACGACCGCGCCCACGACCAGGAACACCAGGGTGCCCCAGCCGGCGTACAGCAGGTACGTCTCGTCGTAGCCCTCGTAGGGGTTCTGCACGAGGTCGACGATGCGCGAGACCAGCATGTACGCGAGCACGGCCGGCACGATCGCGCCGACGCACACGTACCACCAGCGGCCCACCTGGAAGGTCGAAACGGCGTTCATGTGGTACCGCAGCTCGGGGCTGGTGCGCAGCAGCCAGACGAGGAACACGCACATGAGCACGGCCGATGCCACGATGCCCACCTGGTTCGACCAGTTGTCGATCGTGTCGAGGGCGAGGAGGCCCGTCGTCGTCGAGAAGCCCACCACGGACAGCACGGCCGCGACGACGCCGATCCACAGCACCGCCTTGCGGCGCGTGAGGCCGAACTTCTCCTGGAAGCCGGCCGCGACCACCTGCAGGATCGAGATGAGCGACGTGAAGCCCGCCATCGCGAGGGAGAAGAAGAACAGCGCGCCGAACAGCTGCCCGGCCGGCATCTGCGAGACGACGGCCGGGAACGTCACGAACGACAGGATCGGGCCGGTGATGCCCTCGAGGTCCCCGACGGCGACGCCCTGCTCGTGCGCGAGGAAGCCCAGGGCGGCGAAGACGCCGATCCCGGCCAGCATCTCGAAGCCCGAGTTGGAGAACGCCACGACCAGGCCCGGCGACGTGAGGTTCGCCTTGCGCTTCCGGTACGAGGAGTACGTGATCATGATGCCGAACGCGACCGAGAGCGAGAAGAAGATCTGCCCGTAGGCGGCGATCCACACGTTCATGTCGCCGAGCGCGCTCCAGTTGGGCGTGAAGAAGGCGTTCAGGCCGTCGGTCGCGCCGTCCAGGAAGATCGCCCGCACCACCAGCACGGCGAACGCGATCACCAGCAGCGGCAGGAAGATGACGTTCGCCTTCTCGATGCCCTTCGCGACGCCGCCCACGAGGACGACGATGGTCGCGACCCACACCAGCAGCAGCGGGATGAGCACCGCCGGCACGAAGTCGAGCGTGAACCACGCCCCGCCGTTCGCGACGTCGGACAGCTGCAGGTAGTCGCCCGTGAAGAAGCCGGCGGTGTCGTCGCCCCACTTCAGCGTGAAGGAGTAGACGAAGAAGCTCAGCGCCCAGCCGATGATCGCCGCGTAGTAGATCGCGATGACGAAGCAGATCATCACCTGGAACCAGCCCAGGGTCTCCAGCCACTTCTTGACGCGGCGGAACACGGTGGGCGGGCCGCCACGGAAGCGGTGCCCCAGCGCGTAGTCGAGGAAGAGGATCGGGATGCCTGCGGTCAGCAGCGCGATCACGTACGGCACGAGGAAGGCGCCGCCGCCGTTCTCGTACGCGACCCCGGGGAACCGCCAGATGTTGCCCAGCCCGACGGCGGAGCCGATCGCGGACAGGATGAAGCCGACCTGCCCGGTGAACTGCTCCCGGGGAGGCGAGGTGTCAGTGGTCGTGGTGCTCACAGGCGTCGAACCTCCACGGTGAGGGGCGTCACGTCAAACGTGTCTCACGAACCGATGCTGCCCGAACGGCCGGTTCGAGGCCACCCCCCGCCGCGGCGGGTCCTGGCGGGGTCAGCCCGCGAGCAGCCGGCCCACCAGCCCGCCGTGCAGGCGACCGTCGGGGTCGAACCGCGCGGCCAGGCGCCGGAACTCGTCGAACCGCGGGAAGAGCGCCGCCGTCGTCGAGGCGTCCAGCGTGCTGACCTTGCCCCAGTGCGGGCGCGCCCCGAGCGGCACCAGCGCCTGCTCGACGGCGGGCAGCACGGCGCGCACGTCGGCCTCGCGCGGCAGCCAGGTGAAGTGCAGCCCCACCGACGGCTCGTCGAAGGGGCTGAGCCACAGGTCGTCGGCGGCGACCGTGCGGATCTCGCTGGTCTGCAGCAGCGGCGCGACCGTGGGGCCGAGGCGGCGCATCGCCTCGATCGCCGCGGTGGCGTTGCGGCGCGGCAGCAGGTACTCCGACTGCACCTCGTCGCCGTTCGACGGCGTGAACTCCAGCCGGAAGTGGCTCAGCCGCTCGTGCCACGGGCCGTCGACGCCGAGCTGCTCGGTGCACGCCGAGGGGTCGACCCCGGGCAGCGGGTGCACCGGCACGTCCGACCAGCGCAGGAAGTCGGGCGCGAGCCCGCGCACCTCGGGCCGGTCGGCGCGGGCCACGGACTTGAACCACACCTGCCGCACGGCCGGCTCGTCCCAGCTGGTGAAGGCGCTCACCGAGTACGCCGCGGAGGTGATGGCGTCGAAGCTCGCGAGGAACGTGTCCCACGGGACCTCCGCGGCGACGTCCTGCCGCACCACGTACGCCGGGACCGTCCGCAGCTCGACGCGCGTCACGACGCCCAGCGCCCCGAGCGACACGACCGTGCCGGGGAAGACGTCGGGGTCGCTCGCGCGGGTGATCCGGCGCAGCTCGCCGCCCGGCGTCATGATCTCCAGGCCCTCGACGGAGCTCGCGAGGCTCTGGTTCGTGTCGCCGGAGCCGTGCGTGGCGGTGGCGACCGCGCCCGCCACGGAGATGTGCGGCAGGGAGGCGAGGTTGCCCAGCGCGCGGCCGGTCGCGTGCAGGGCGCGGGACACCTCGCCGTAGCGCAGGCCCGCGTTCACGGACACGACGTCGCCCTCGTCCCCGTCGTCGGGCGTCAGCGGCTCCACCGCGGGCCGGCCGTCGTCGAGCCCGTCGACCTGGACGTGCACGCCGTCCGTGTCCGCGACGTCGTTGAACGAGTGGCGCGACCCCAGCGCGCGCACCCGGCCGCCGGCGGTGAGCACGTCGGCGAGCTCCTCCAGCGACGCGGGGCGCACGACGGAGCGTGCGGAGTACGTGAGGTTCCCGGCCCAGTTGCGATGCACGGGACCACCCTGCCATCCGGGCGCCCGGCGCGGCTGCTCAGTCCAGGTACGTGCCGAGGTCGGCGACGGCGACGTCCAGGGCGGCACGCTCGGCCGGCGTCGGGTCCCGCAGCCACTGCACGTCCAGCGCGGTGCGTCCGGCCGGCCAGCGCCAGCGGCCCGCGACGATGCCGTCCACCGCCAACGAGTGCACGTACGCCCCCGCCCGGTCCGGCGGCGGCAGCGCCGGGTCGAGCACGACATGGCGGGTCTCGCGGTAGGACATCAGGAGCTCGTCGTACGCCTGCAGCAGGTCCGCGACGGGCGCGGTGCCGTCGTCGTCCCCGGGGGCGGGGTCGCCGCCGCCGAGCCAGCGGTCCGCCGTGGCCGCCGTCGCGACGAGGGTCAGCCCCTCGAGCTCGCCGGCGCCCGGGACCTGCACCACCTCGCCCCCGTCGGTCAGGGCGGCGAGCGCGGGCCGCAGGTCGCGGACGGTGACGTCGGCCCACAGCCGCAGGTCGTTGAGGGTCGCGAAGCCGCGCCCGGGCAGGTAGCGGCGCCACAGCTCGACGACGGCGGCGTCCGCGTCGAACCGCTCGCCCAGCGGGCCGTAGCCGGCGGGGACCCGGTCGTCGAACGCCGCGTACGACTGGTGCTGCAGCTCCCTGCCGGCCGGCGGCGGCCCGCTGATCACGAGCCGCTGCAGCTCGGCGTGCATGAGCATCTGGGTGAACGCGAGCCCGGGCGCGTCGGGGTCGAGCACGCCACGGGCGACCAGCTCGGCCCGGATCTGCGTGCGCGTGCGGGGCCCGTCCGCGACGGCGGCGGCGACGGCGTCCGTGCCCGGGCCCAGGTCGCCGAGGTCCCAGGACCGCTCGGTGGACGCCATGAGCCTCTCGACGCGTGGCGCGCTGAGCTCGAGCAGCCAGCGCGCGTCGCGCGGCCGCACCAGGTGCCAGGTCGGGCGCAGCACGTGCGTGCGCAGCAGCTCACCGTCGGCGAGCGCCGCGTTCAACGCCGCGCGGCCCGGCCGCGACGACGGCGCCACGCGCCGCGACAGGCCCCACAGCGCGGGCTGCAGCTCCTGCCCCTGCACCGCGAGGAGCGCGTCGACGACGGCGGGCGCGTCGGGCAGGCCCGGGCCGCGCACCCCGGTGGCGTCGAGTCGCGCGGCCCGGACGACGCCGCTGTCGACGCCGCCGTCGACCCGGGTGGTCACCCGGTCAGCCGGCCCGGCCGGCGGGCTCCGCCTCCGCCAGCGGGATGCGGCCGCCCATGCCGACCATGTCCAGCACCTCCGCGACGGCCTCGGACGGCTGGTACAGGCTCACGGACGTGCCCGTCTCCTGGCCCAGCATGTACACCTGCAGGATGAACGCGACCCCGGAGGAGTCGATGAACGTGACGTCTCGGGTGTCCAGCACGATGGGGTGCGCGCTGCCCCGCGCCGCGAGCGCCGCCATGGCGTCGCTCGCCGCCTCGCGCAGCGCCGCGTCGACCTCGCCCCACAGGGTGAGGACGGTCGCCTCGTCGGTGGTACGGGACGCGATCCCCGAGCTCGGGCCGGGATCGCTGCTGCTGTCGATGTCCATGTGGTCGTGATGCTCCCGTGCGTGGGGCCTGGGGACGCCGTCTGCGCCCTCTCCGTACAGCGAACGGCCCGCGTCGAGTGTTCCCCCGTCAGGCGGATTCGTCCAGCATCCGTTCAATCCTCACGGGTCGACGCCGGTCCGGCCGGCGTCGTGCGGGCGGGGCCCGCCGGTCCAGGGTCGTCCAGGTCGGTGACGTCCGCGACCCGGGCGTCCAGGGCGTGCACCAGATCACGTCCGTCGACCGTCGCGGAGACCCCGTGCCCGCCTCCTCCGATCGAGACCCGCCCCGCGTCCGCGATCCGGGCGTCCGCGACCACCGGCCAGGCCGTGAGCGAGCCGAACGGCGTGATGGTGCCGCGCTCGTACCCCGTGACGTCGCGCGCCACGTCCTTGTCCGGCATCGACAGCCGGGACACCCCCAGCACGGACCGCAGACGCGGCCACGCGATCGTGCGGTCGCCCGGCACCAGCACGAACAGGAAGTCGCCGTCCCCGCGCCGCACGACAATCGTCTTGACCACCTGCCCCGGCGTGACGCCGCGCGCGGCGGCCGCCTCCGCGAGCGAGCGCACCGGCCCGTGCCGGACGATCTCGAACGCGACGCCCGACGCCTCCAGCGCCTCGCGCGTCCGCCGCTCGCCGGGGGTCTCCACGGGCGGCGCGGAGGACGTCACTCGTCCGTGCCCGACACGACGAGCTCGATCTCGGACCCCAGCAGGGCGGGCGTGCCCGCCTCGACGTCGGTCCCCTCGACCACGGCGTCGTCGGGGATGCCCTCCTCGGTCACGACCTCGAAGCCGAGCGCCTCGAGCTCCTCCCGGGCGGCCGCGACCGTCTTCTCGGCGACGTCCGGCACGGGCTCCGCCGCGGCCCAGGACAGCAGGACGATCGAGCCCTTCGCCACCGTGGTGCCCGCGCCCTCGGTGCTGACGATCACGTCGTCGTCGTCGACGCCGTCGGCCGGGTCCAGCTCTACCTTGAACCCGAGGCCCTCGAGCTTCGCCCGCGCGGCGGAGACGGTCAGCCCCGTGACGTCCGGGATCTCCACCTTCTCCACCGGCGGCGGACCGCTGGAGACGACGACGGCGACGGTCGAACCCTTCGCCACCTGCGTGCCCGCACCCTGGGTCGCCAGCACCGTGCCGGCGGGGACCTTGTCGTCCGACCGCTCCTCCGTCATCACCTCGAACCCGAGGGCGGCCAGCTTCGCCTTCGCCGCAGCGAGGGTCAGGCCCGCGACGTCCGGCACCGTGACCTTCGCCGGTGCCGCCGGGCCGCTCGAGACCACGAGGGAGACGGTCGAACCCTTCGCCACCGTCGTGCCCGCGCCCCGGGTCGCCAGCACCTGGCCCTTCGGCGCGGCACTCGGCTTCGACGACGTGCTGACGTCGAGCCCGAGCGCCTCCAGCTTCGCCGTCGCCTTCGCCAGGGTCAGGCCCGCGACGTCCGGCACCGTGACCTTCGCCGGCGACGTCGGCCGCGGCGTCGAGGAGGCGCCGTCGCCGCCCGAGGTCGTGCCGCCGGAGGACTTGCCGCCCGACGTATTGCCGGTGCTCCCGGGCTTCTCGGCGGCGCCGCCCTTCGACGGGCCACCCTTGCTCTTCCGGGTGTCCTTGGCGTCGGCCTTGGCGTCACTGGCATCGGCCTTGGTGTCGCCACCGGCGGTGCCCTGGTCCGCGCGCTCGGAGGCACCGGCCGTGCCGGCGCCCACGACGTCGTCGGACTTCCAGGCCCGGTCCGGCACGGGGCCGGCGGCGAAGAACTCGAAGTGCCACGGCTCGGGCTTCGAGCCGGTGAGGCGCGCCCAGGACGGGTTGTCCCACCCGTAGTCCGGCGCGTGCACGCGCATCCACACGTACTCGGCCGACGTGCCGGTCGAGATCGGGAGACCCAGGTCGACGGCGAGGCCCCAGCCGTGGTTCGACGTGCCGGGCGTCGCCGCCAGGTACCCCTTGGTCGCCTTGAGCCGGATCTGCGACTCCAAGGTGCGGTACGAGTCGGTCATCGGGATGGGCACCCCGAACTCCTTCTCGTACTCCTCGCTGAGGGCGGAGAGCTGCTCGGCGGCGTCGCACCGCAGCATGTGCCCGGGCGCGAAGTCGAGCGGGCACAGCGCCGACGTCGGGATCCGGCCGTTGGCGTAGCCCGCCGTGCTCGTGCCGTACCGGTCAACCACCGCGAGCAGGCTCGCCGTGAGCGTGGCGCGCGCGGCGACCGTGCCGTCCGCCCCGGCCGGCAGGATGCCCGCCTCCAGCGTCGTGGTCGCGGGGTCCAGCAGCGTCGCCAGGCGCGTGGCGGCGACGACGACGTCGTCGAACGTCACGTCGTCGTGCACGTGCTCACCCGTCTCCGCAGGCTGCTCGGCGTCCGGCTGCACGGTCTCGGGCCGCTCCCCCGTGGCCACGGGGTCGGGCTCGGCGGCGGGGTCGATCGTGACCTGGCGCGCGACGGGCACGACCTCCGGCACGTCGAGCGCCGGGGGCGCGACGTCGGGCGTCGTGCCCGGCTCGGTGGTCTCGGGCTCGGTCGGCTCGGGCTCGGTCGGCTCGGGCTCGGTCGGCTCGGGCTCGGTCGGCTCGGGCTCGGTCGTCGGAGCCGGGAGGAGCGGCGAGGGCGCCTCGACGTCCGCGGCCGCGAAGGGGCGGTCGGACGACGCGGCGGCCTGCTGCGCGAGGTACGTGCTGAGCAACATGCCGAGCTCGGCGGCGGCCTGCTCCACCGCGGGCGTCACCTTCCGGCCCGCGTCCCTGCCGGCGAGCTCCGCGCGCTCGAGGACGCCCAGCACTTCCTGGAGCGTCGTCGGACCGGTCGACGTCGACGTCCCGACCACGCCCACGGAGACGCCCTGGCCCACCGGGCTGCCGGCGCCCACGTCGGGGGTGTGCTGGTCGGCGGCGAGGGTCTGGAGGCGGCCGTCGTTCCACGGGAGGCCCGCCACGGGTGCCGCGAGGAACCCCGCCGCGACCACGCACGTCGCCGTCGCCGTCGCGAGCAACCTGCCGGCACGCACGCCCCGTCCGGTGTCCCTCGGAGACCTCACGACGACGAACCTCCCCCATCGGCACTGCTCAGGCGCTCGGATCCTGCCACACCCTGGGGTCGTCGTGTGACACAGGCGACAGGACCGTCCCTTCACTGTGCGTTACGCGCCACGCTCCTGCCACCCCGGCGACAAGAGTTCACGCACCGCTCATCCGCACACCATCATCGGAGAGGCCGTCCGGTGCCCTGATACGCCCCCGCCGGCGACGACGTCGCGCGGCAGACTGGACGCATGACCACCGTCGACCTCAACAGCGACCTCGGCGAGGGCTTCGGCCGCTGGACCCTGGGCGACGACGAGGCGATGCTCGACGTCGTGTCGTCGGCCAACGTGGCGTGCGGCTTCCACGCGGGCGACCCGGCCTCCATCCGCCGCACGGTCGGAATGGCCGCCGCCCGCGGCGTCGCCGTGGGGGCGCACGTCGGCTACCGCGACCTCGCGGGCTTCGGCCGCCGCGACATCGACGTCCCGTCCGCCGAGCTCCGGGCCGACGTCGTCTACCAACTCGGCGCGCTGCAGGCGCTCGCCGCCGCCGAGGGCACCCGGGTCACCTACGTGAAGCCGCACGGCGCCCTCTACCACCGGGCGGCCGTGGACCGGCGCGTGGCGGACGACGTCGCCGCCGCCGTCGCCGCCGTCGACCCGTCCCTGGTGCTGCTCGGCCTGCCGGGCACGCTCGCCCTCGCCGCGGCCGCGGACGCGGGCCTGCCCACCGCCACGGAGGCCTTCGCCGACCGCGCGTACACGCCCGCCGGCACGCTGGTGCCCCGCGGCGAGCCGGGCGCCGTCCTGCACGACCCGGACGTCGTGGCCCGGCGGATGCTGCGGCTCGTCACCGAGGGCGTGGTCGAGGCCGTCGACGGCAGCGTGGTGCGGGTGACCGCCGACTCCGTGTGCGTGCACGGCGACACTCCCGGCGCCGTCGCCATGGCCCGGCAGGTCCGCGCGGCGTTCGACGACGCGGGCGTCGCCCTGGCGGCGTTCGCCCCGGCGACGTCGGGGGCCTGAGCACGTGGGCGGGCCGGCGCGCGTCCTGCCGGTGCGTGTCCTCCCTGTGCGCGACGACGCCCTGCTCGTCGAGGTCGACGGCCTCGCGCACGCGCTCGCGCTGGACGCGTCGCTGCGCGACGACCCCGTCGCCGGCGTCGGGCAGCCCGTGCCCGGCGCGCGCACGCTGCTGGTCCCGTTCGACCCGTGGCGGGTGCCCGCGACCCGCCTCGCGGACGAGCTGCGCGCGCGGGCCGCCGCGGCCGCGCGACCCGCCGGGGGCCGCGCCGGGGAGGGCTCGCGGCTCGTCGAGATCCCCACGGCGTACGACGGCGAGGACCTGGCCGACGTCGCGCGGCTGCTCGGGTGCAGCCCGGACGAGGTGGTGCGGCGGCACGCGGACGCGTCGTGGGTCGTGGGGTTCGTCGGGTTCGCCCCGGGGTTCGCGTACCTGACCGGGGACGACCCCGGGCTCGTCGTGCCGCGGCGGGGGTCGCCGCGCACCCGGGTGCCCGCCGGCTCCGTGGCGCTGGCGGGGCCGTACTCGGGCGTCTACCCGCGCGCCAGCCCGGGCGGGTGGCAGCTGGTGGGCCGGACCGACGTCGTCACCTGGGACCCCGACCGCGACCCGCCCACCCCGTGGGCCCCCGGCGACCGCGTCCGGTTCACGGCCGTGCGCGCGTCGGCCCGGGGAGCCGAAGTCGCTCACGGCGGCACTTCGCGTTCGGCGCGGCAGTTCGAACTGCCGCCGCGAGCAGAAGCTGCCGCGCCGACGACGTCGGGCACGGGGCCGGAGGTGCTGGAGGTCGTGACGCCCGGGCTGCTGTCGCTGGTGCAGGACCTGGGCCGCCCGGGGCTGGCGCACCTCGGCGTGTCCGCGTCCGGCGCGGCCGACCCGCGCAGCCTGCGCGCCGCGAACCGGGCGGTGGGCAACCCCGTCGGCGCGGCGGCCGTCGAGGCCGCGGGCGGCGGGCTGCGGCTGCGGGCCCGCGCCGACGTCGTCGTCGCTCTCGCCGGGGCGGACGCGCGCGCCGTCGTGCACCGCGGCGGCGACCCGGACGACGCTCGGCGCGCACCCCTGGCGCGGGCGTTCCGCCTGCGCGACGGCGACGAGCTCGCGCTGGGCGCCCCGACCCGCGGGCAGCGCACGTACGTCGCCGTCCGCGGCGGCGTCGACGCAACACCCGTGCTCGGCTCCCGCGCCACCGACACCCTCGCCCACCTGGGCCCGGCCACCCTGACCCCCGGCACCCGACTGCGTTGTGGGTGGGCGGGGGGGGCCGATAGCCGTGGTGTAACCCGCG
>NZ_JBHVBO010000153.1:0-10113 GCF_042668085.1 Isoptericola sp. NPDC057391
CGGCAGTTCGGGTTCGCGGCGGCAGTTCGAACTGCCGCGATGAGCACGAACTGCCGCCGTCACGCGCGCCAGGGCTCGCGCCCGGCGCGCCGTTCGGCCCGGTTCGTCCGAGAATGCGGGAGTGACGGACGAGGGGACGCCGGCGGGCGAGTGGTTCGTCGGGACGCACGGCGCGCCGACGACGACCACCGACGACGACCACCCGGCGCGGTGGCTGCACGTCACGGACAGGGAGGCGTTCCTCGCCGGGGCGCAGGAGATCGACCCGGCGCTGCGGGAGCGGCTCGCGCAGGCGCACGTCGCGCGGGGCGTGCCGAAGCGGCCGACGGCGGTGGTGCGCTGGCTCGACGACGACTGGGTGGCGGTGCTCACCCCGACGGTCTGGTTCACCGAGCACGACCGGCAGGTGCACACGGGCGAGCTGGGCGTGCTCGCCGGCCCGGACGCGGTGCTCACGTTCGAGGCGGGGGACGCGGGCGTGCACGAGCACGCGATGGACCGCCTGCGCGGCCCGGGCCCCACGCACGGCTCCGGCGCCCAGCGGGTGGCGCTCGCCGTCGTGCTAGGCCTGGTGGGCGTGGCGTCCGAGGTGGAGGTGGCGCTCGGGGACGCCGTCGCGGACACCGAGCGCCTCGTCTTCGACCGCACGACGGCGGACCCGGTGCAGCGCCTCTACGACCTCAAGCGGGAGATCACGGAGGCGCGGCGGGCGCTGCTGCCGGTGTCCGCGGAGCTGCCCGAGCTCACCACCGACGAGCGCCGCGTCGTCGCCGACCGGCGCACGCTGGAGCGGGTGGCGACGACCGTCGAGCGCATCGACCGTCACCTCGACGCGCACGACGACCTGCTGTCCGACATGCTCCAGGTGCACCTGTCGCAGGTGTCGGTGCGGCAGAACGAGGACATGCGCAAGATCTCGGCGTGGGCCGCGATCCTCGTCTACCCCACGGTGGTCGCGGGCGTCTACGGCATGAACTTCACGCACATGCCCGAGCTGCACTGGCTGCTCGGCTACCCGTTCGCGCTGGCGCTGATCGCCGTGGGCTGCGTCGTGCTCTACCGCGTCTTCCGGCGCGTGGGCTGGCTCTGAACGCCGGTGCGACGCTCCGCTACCCTGTGCGCTCCAGGCGCCCGACGGAGGGACGGTCCCGTGCAGCTGCTCGTGGTCGAGGACGACGACCATGTCGCCGGCGCGCTCGTGTCCGTGCTCGGACGGCACGGCTACGAGGTGGTCCGCGCGCGTGACGGCGCCTCCGCGCTGCGCGAGCTGAGCCCGCGCACCGACATGGTCCTGCTCGACCTGTCGCTGCCCGACATCGACGGTTTCGAGGTCTGCCGCCGCATCCGCCGCGTCTCGGACACCCCGATCATCATGGTGACGGCGCGCACCCGGCTCGACGCGCGCATCCGTGGCCTCGAGCTCGGCGCGGACGACTACGTGACCAAGCCGTACGACGTGCGCGAGGTGCTCGCCCGCATCGACGCCGTCATGCGTCGCGGCCGCGGCCGCGAGTGGGACGGCGCCCGCGCGGAGGCCGCCGACGCGCGCGTGCGCGTCCGCGGCCTGGTGGTGGACCTCGCGCGGCGCGAGGTGCGGCGTACGGCCGGCGCCGTGGGCGACCGGGTGGGCGACGCCGTGGGCACCGTCGTCGAGCTGACCCGCAAGGAGTTCGACCTGCTCGCGCTGCTGGTGCGCCAGCGGGGGTCGGTGCTCACGCGCGAGCGGATCCTGCGCGACGTGTGGGGCTCCAGCTGGAAGGGCCTGGGCCGCACCCTCGAGGTGCACGTGGCTTCCCTGCGCCGCAAGCTCGGCGAGCCCGACGTCGTGGAGACGGTGCGCGGCGTGGGCTACCGGGTGGCGGCGCCCGACGGCGGCGGGCCCACGGGCGCGGGGGCGTAGACGTCGATGCGGACCCGGCTGGCGATCATCCTGTTCGTGCCCTGCGTGCTGGTGCTGGCGCTGCTCGGCACCGCGTACGCGGGCAACGTCGCGCGGGCGAACCAGCAGGCGGTCTACCTCGACCGGCTCGCCGACGCGGGCTACCTCGTCATCACGGCCCGCCAGTCGCTGACCGCGGACGACCCCGCGATCGTCGAGGGCGACCTGAACCGCTACCGCGAGGTGTACGGGGTGGAAGCGGCCGTGGTCGACCAGTCGGGCGCCACGTGGGCCACGAACGGGCTCGACCCGCACGCGGTGGACGAACGGCAGGCGGCGCTCGCCGGCCGCCGCGGGGAGTCCGCGGTCAGCGCGCTGCCGTGGAAGGCCGACCGGGTGGTGGTCGCCGAGCCCGTGTACGACGGGGCCGACCTGGTGGGCGCCGTCGTCACCGTGTCCGACGCGGAGGAGGTCTCCCGCAGCATCTGGTCCAGCTGGGGCATCCTCGCCGCCGCGGGCCTGGCCATGTGCGTGCTGGCCGTCGTCATCGCACACCGCACCGCCGGCTGGGTGCTGCGGCCGGTGCGCGCCGTCGACACCGCGATGGGTGAGATCGGCCGCGGGCGGCTCGACGCGCGCATCCCGCCGTCCGCGGGGCCGCCCGAGCTGCGCGAGGTCATCACGCGGTTCAACGCGATGGCCGCCCAGGTGGAGCACTCCATGCACCGCCAGCAGGAGTTCGTCTCGAACGCGTCGCACGAGCTGCGCAACCCCCTCAACGCGCTGATGCTGCGTGTCGAGGACCTCGCCCTGTCGACGCCGCCGGAGCACGCCACCGAGGTGGCGCACGTCCGCGCCGAGGCGATCCGCATGGCGCACATCCTGGACGCCCTGCTGCTGCTGGCCGACGACGCGAACCTGACCGCGGGCGCCCACCCGCTGGACGTCGCCGACCTCGTCGCGCGGCGCGTGGACAGCTGGCGGCTGCTCGCCGTCGGACGCGAGCTGACCTTCGCCGACCCCGGCGGCGGCGCGTGGGCCGAGCTGAACCCGATCGTGCTGGAGTGCGCGTTCGACGCCGTCCTCGACAACGCGGTGAAGTTCTCGCCCGACGGCGGCCGCATCGACGTCGCGGTGACCGGCGGGGGCGCGGGCGGGGACGTCGAGGTCGTGGTGCGCGACCACGGCGCGGGCGTGCCGCCCGAGGAGCTGGGCCGGCTCGCGGAGCGGTTCTGGCGCTCGCCCGGCCACAGCACGGTGCGCGGCTCCGGGCTCGGCCTCGCCATCGCGTCCGAGCTGCTCGCCACGGGCGGCGGCGGGCTGCGCCTGGGGCTCCCGGACGGCGGCGGCCTGGAGGTGCGGCTGCGTGTGCCCGCGCTGGCGGCGGCCGACGCCGCGCCGGTCGACCCCGCGGCCGAGGTGACGTCGTGAGGGCGGGGCGTGTCCGGGCGGCGCGCCTCGCCGCGCTGCTGGTCGCGGCGCTGCTGGCGGTGCCGGTGCTCGCCGCGTGCGTGGGCGACGACACCGCCGGCGACCCGTGGGACGGGCAGCGCCCCGACGCGCTCACCGTGGCCACGGGCGGGTCGACCGGGATCTACCACGCGTACGGCACCGCCGTCGCGCAGGTGCTCGAGGACCGCTACGACGTGCCCGTCGAGGTGGCGGAGACGGGCGGCTCGGTGGAGAACCTGCAGAGCCTCGACGACGGCACCGCGCAGGTGGCGTTCAGCGCCGCCGACGCCGCCCGCGACGCCGTCGCGGGGGAGGGCGAGTTCGACGAGCCGCTCGACCTGCGCGCGCTCGCCCGCGTCTACGACGACTTCCTGCACCTCGTGGTGCCCGCCGACTCGAACGTGCGCTCCATCGACCAGCTCCGGGGCAGGCGCGTCTCCCTCGGGGCGCCGCGGTCCGGCACGGCGCTCATCGCCCACCGGCTGCTCGCGGCGGCCGACGTGCCGGCCGCGGACCTCTCGGACGCCCGCCTGGGCCTCGACGCCTCGCTCGAGGCGCTACGGGCGGGCGAGATCGACGCGTTCTTCTGGTCCGGCGGCCTGCGCACCCCCGGTCTGACGGCGCTCGCCGACGAGGTCCCGGTGCGGCTCGTGCCCCTGGGCGACCTGGTCGAGGAGGTGCGCTCCCGGTACGGCAGCGGCTACCGGCACGGCATCGTGCCCGAGGGCATGTACGGGTCGTCGCGGGTGGTCGAGACGCTCGCGGTGCCGAACTTCCTCATGGTGCGCTCCGACATGCCCGACGCCGAGGCGCGCACGCTGGTGTCCACGCTGTTCGACGCGCGGGGCCAGATCGCGACGCAGGTGCCGTCTGCGGCCAACCTCGACCGGGTGCGGGCGATCTTCACCGACCCGGTCGAGCTGCACCCCGGCGCGCTGCGGTACTACCGCGACACGAAGGACTGACGGCTACCAGGCCGCGGCGGCCGGGACGGCGGAGACGAGCCGCAGGCGGTGGCCGACGCCGCCGCGCCACGGGGCGGACGGCGCGAGGGCCGTCGGGTACCCGGTGGGGTTGCGCTGGTGCCAGCGCCACAGGTCGAGGCAGATGTCCTCGATGCCGCGGGAGGCGCGCCAGCCGAGCTCGGCCTCCGCGCGGGCGGGGTCGGCGTACGACACGGCGACGTCGCCCTCCCGACGTGCCCCGACGCGGTACGGCACGGTGCGGCCGGTGACGCTCTCGAACGCGCGGACCAGCTCGAGCACGCTGGTGGGGCGCCCGCTGCCGAGGTTCCACGTGGACAGCTGGTCCTCGGCGTCGCCGAGCGCCGCCAGCGCGGCGACGTACCCGGTGGCGAGGTCGTCCACGTGCACGTAGTCGCGCATGGCCGTGCCGTCGGGGGTCGGGTGGTCGACGCCGTGCACCTCGAGGCCGTCGCGCAGCCCGGCGGCGGCCTCCGCGACGGCGGTGAGCAGGCTCGCGGACGCGCCCGTCCGGTCCGGCCCGAGCGAGCCCGAGGGGTGCGCGCCCGCGGCGGAGAAGTGCCGCACGACGCCCACCCGCAGGGCGGGTCCGGCGTCGGCCACGACGTCGCGCAGGATCTGCTCGTTCATGGCGTGGCTGCGGCCCACCGGCCCGGTGGGCGCGAGCGGCGCGTCCTCGGCGTGCGGCAGGTCGCGGCCCTCGCCGTACACGGCGGCCGACGACGACACGACGAGGCGGTCGACGCCGTACCAGGCCATGCAGCGCAGCAGCGTGAACGTGGTGCCGAGGTTGGTCTCGTAGCTGTCCAGCGGGCGCACACCGCGCGCGCTGGGGCTCTTGATGCCCGCGAGGTGCAGCACGGCGTCGAAGCCCTCGGTGTCGAAGAGCCGCTCGAGGGCGTCGATGTCGGCCCCGTCGAAGACGTGCACCGGCACGGGCCGACCCGCCAGGACCTCGACCCGCTCCAGCGCGGCGGGGGCGCCCCGGGAGAAGTCGTCCACCACGACGACGTCGTGCCCGGCCCCGAGCAGCCGGAGCACCGTGTGAGACCCGACGTACCCGGCGCCTCCGGTCACCAGGACGCGCATGGGAGTTCCTCGCTTCACAGCTCACGTGCGGTTGATGTCGCGTCGTCATCTTCGTGGCGGGGACCGGGCGCCCGCAGGCGATTTGAGGAAGGTCAGAGGGTGCGAACCGTCACCTGGGCCAGCTCCTGCGTGCACCGGGTGAGCGCCACGTAGAGCCCGTTCCAGCCGCGCGGCTCGCCCGCGATGCCGTCGGGGTCGACCACGACGGCGGCGTCCCACTCGAGGCCCTTCGCGTCCGTCGCGGACAGCGCGGGCACGCCGTCCGGCAGGACCTCGCGCAGCGTGGCGAGCCGGGCCGCGGGCGCGACCACGCCCACCGTGCCGCCGTCGTACCGGCCGGCCATCCCCGCGACGGCCTCGGCGACGACGCCGGGCCAGGAGGCGTCGTCGGCCGTGGCGCGCCAGGGCGCGACCGGCGCGGACCGGACGGCGCGGGGCGGGGCGTTGCGGCTGCCCGCGCGGCGCAGCACAGGCACGGTGAGCTCCATGACCTCCCGCGGGGTGCGGTAGCAGATCGTCAGGTCGGCCCGTCGCCAGCGGTCGCCGAGGGCGTCGCCCACGGCCTCGCCCCAGTCGGTCTGCCGGTGCGCCGACGACGCCTGGTCGATGTCGCCGACGGCGGTGACGGAGCGGGTCGGGCAGCGGCGCACCACCATGTGCCACTGCATGCCGGACAGTTCCTGCGCCTCGTCCACCACCACGTGCCCGTACGTCCAGTCCCGGCGGGCGGCGGCCCGCGGGGCGAGGAAGACGCCGTCGTGGCCCGGGCCGTCGTCATCCGGTGCGGACGCGGGCTCGTCGGGGTCGCCGAGCAGGTCGGTGAGCGCGTCGAGCAGCGGGACGTCGCTGCTCGCCCAGCCGTCCGCCCCGCCGGCCGGCTCCGCGACGACGAGCGCGACCTCCGCGGCGGTGAGGTCGGCGCCGTGCGCGGCCAGGAGGTCCGCGTCGTGCAGCAGGCGCGCGAGCTCGGCCTCCGGGTCGCGGCGCGGCCACCACGCGTCGAGCGCGGCGGCGACGCCGCGGTCGGCGGCGACGCGCTCGCGCAGCGCCTCGAGGTCCGCGTCCGAGAGCACGCCGTCGACGTCGGAGCCGGTCGCCCCGGTGGGCACGGCGCGGTCGTCGGCGGCGGCGAGCCGGGCGTCGAACTGGCCCAGCACGTCCTCGAACCCCTCCTCGGCGCGGGCGAGCAGCTCGGCCTGGCGGTCGGCGACGGCGTCCACGAGGAGGTCGTGCACGCGGTCGGTCACCCGATCGCGGGCGCGGTGGTACGAGCCCGCTCCGGCCGCGGCGCGGCGCGCGGCCGCCACCTGGGCCGCGGGCAGCACGTACTCCTCGCCGTCGAGCACGAGGGCGAGCGGGCCGTCGTCCGGCTCGAGCGACGCGACGAACCGGCGCAGGGCCGGGAGCCACGACGACCGGCCCTTGAGCTCCGCGACGTCGCGCCCCTCGGCGCGCGTGGGCCGGACGCCCGGCACGAGGGTGTCGCACGTCGCCGAGACGACCGCCGTCTCGCCGAGCGCCGGCAGCACCTGGGCGATGTAGTCGAGGAAGCGCGTCGACGGCCCGAGCACGAGCACGCCGCGCTCCGCGAGGTGCGGCTGCGCGAACAGCAGGTAGGCGACGCGGTGCAGCGCCACGACCGTCTTGCCCGTGCCCGGGCCGCCCTGCACCACCAGCGGGGTGCGGGCGTCGGCGCGGACGACGTCGTCCTGCTCGCGCTGCAGGGTGGCGACGGCGGTGCCCATGCGCCCGGTGCGCCGCTCGTCCAGCGCGGCGAGCAGCGCTCCCTCGCCGACGAGGCCGGATTCGTCGAGGCCGCCGTCGAGCGGCTCGTCGTCCACGCCGACCACCTCCGGGCCGCGGGTGCGCACGTGCCGGCGGCGTCGCACGCCCTGCGGGTCCACCGGCGTCGCCGTGTAGAACGGGCGGGCGACGGCGGCGCGCCAGTCCACGACCAGTGGCTCGTCGTCCTCGGTCGCGCCGGGCAGGCCGACCCGGCCCAGCCGCCGCACCGAGCCGTCGTCGCCGTCGAGCCGCCCGAAGACCAGGCCGTGGTCCGCCGCCCGCAGCTCCGCGCGCCGGGCGCGCAGCCGGGCGATCCGCGCCCGGGCGGCCGCGTCCTCGGGGCGTGCCGACGCGAGCGTGACCTCCAGGTCGCCGAGCACCGCGGCGCGTCGCGACCAGGCGGCGTCGAGGGCGGCCTGCTCCTCCACGATCGCGCTGATGACGTCGGTGGTGGTGGCGGTGGAGACCTGGGGGGTGGGCTGGGGCACGGGACCTCGATTCGTACGGTGTACGGGAGACCCTGGCCCAACGCGGCCCCCCGCGGGATTGTTCCCGGCCCCGGCGTCCGGCAGCCGGGTCGCAGGGGATCGCGGAATACCGGCTGGGGGTATATGGTTGCCGACAGAGATACCCCGCGGGGGTATCGATCACAATCGCGAACCCGTCCGTCCGAGGCAAGGATCGAGCTGTGGACCACTCCTCTCACGACCAGCACCCGGGGCACCGGCGTCCCGACACCGCGCGCGTCCTGGAGCACGACCACCACGCGCACGAGGGGCACGACGCGCACGGCGGTCACGACGCGCACGCGGGCCACGACACGACCGCGCACGACGCCCACGCCGGCCACGACATGTCGGGCCACGGGGGCCACGCGGGTCATGGCGGCCACGCAGGCCACGGCGACCACGTCGGTCAGTTCCGCCGCCTGTTCTGGATCATGCTGGCGCTGGCGGTGCCGACCGTCGCGCTGTCGCCGATGTTCGCGATGGTGCTCGGCTACGAGCTCCCCGACGCGGCATGGGTCGACTGGGTCTCGCCGGTGCTCGGCACCGTGATCTACGTGTGGGGCGGGCGGCCGTTCCTCACGGGGGCGGTGTCGGAGCTCCGGTCCCGCAAGCCCGGGATGATGCTGCTCATCGGCCTGGCGATCACCGTCGCGTTCGTCGCCTCGCTGGGCGCCAGCCTCGGCGTGCTCGACCACCAGCTCGACTTCTGGTGGGAGCTGGCGCTGCTGGTCGTGATCATGCTGCTGGGCCACTGGATCGAGATGCGCTCGCTGGCGCAGACCACCTCGGCGCTCGACTCGCTGGCCGCGCTGCTGCCGGACGAGGCGGAGCGCGTGGAGGGCGAGCGGGTCGTGACCGTGCCGCCGTCGGACCTGCGCGTGGGCGACGTCGTCCTGGTGCGCCCCGGCGGCAGCGTCCCTGCCGACGGTCGCGTGGTCGACGGCCGCGCCGAGATGGACGAGTCGATGGTCACCGGCGAGTCGCGCACCGTCGGGCGCACCGTGGGCGACGCCGTCACCGCCGGCACCGTCGCCACCGACTCCGGCCTGCGGGTCGAGGTCACCGCCACCGGCGACGACACCGCGCTCGCCGGCATCCAGCGCCTGGTCGCCGAGGCGCAGGCGTCGTCGTCACGGGCGCAGCGCCTCGCGGACCGCGCGGCGGGCTGGCTGTTCTGGTTCGCGCTCGGCGCCGCCGTCGTCACCGCGATCGCGTGGACGGCGTTCGGCCTGCCGGACGACGCCGTGGTCCGGACCGTCACGGTCCTCGTCATCGCCTGCCCCCACGCGCTGGGCCTGGCCATCCCGCTGGTCGTCTCCATCGCCACCGAGCGGGCCGCCCGGGGCGGCGTCCTCGTCAAGGACCGCCTGGCGCTGGAGAGCATGCGCACCGTGGACGCCGTCCTCTTCGACAAGACCGGCACGCTGACCAAGGGCGAGCCGACGGTCGCGGACGTCGCGACGTCGGGCACCGGCGCGGGCGACCTGGACGGCGACGCCGTCCTGGCGCTTGCGGCCGCCGCCGAGGCGGACAGCGAGCACCCGCTGGCCCGGGCGATCGTCCGGGCGGCGGAGGCCCGCGGCCTCGACGTCCCGCGCGCGACGGACTTCTCGTCGTCGCCCGCCGTCGGCGTCGTCGCGACGGTGGACGGGCACGAGGTGCGCGTGGGCGGCCCCCGGCTGCTCGAGGAGCAGCGGGCCGACGAGGTCGCGGAGGCCGAGGCGTGGCGCGGCGACGGCGCGATCATCCTGCACGTGCTGCGCGACGGCGCCGTCGTCGGCGGGCTGAAGCTCGCGGACGAGGTGCGGGCGGAGTCCGCCGAGGCGGTCGAGGCCCTGCACCGGCTGGGCGTGCAGGTCGTGATGATCACGGGCGACGCCGAGGCGGTGGCGCGGTCGGTGGCCGACGAGCTCGGCGTCGACCGGTTCTTCGCCGGCGTGCGGCCGGAGGACAAGTCGGCGCGCGTCGCGGAGCTGCAGGCCGAGGGCAAGCGGGTCGCGATGGTCGGGGACGGCGTCAACGACGCCCCGGCGCTGGCCCAGGCCGACGTCGGCATCGCGATCGGCGCCGGCACCGACGTGGCCATCGCGTCGGCGGGCGTCATCCTCGCCAGCGACGACCCCCGGTCGGTGCTGTCCGTGATCGAGCTGTCGCGGGCCAGCTACCGCAAGATGAAGCAGAACCTGTGGTGGGCGGCGGGCTACAACCTGCTGTCCGTGCCGCTGGCGGCGGGCGTGCTCGCCCCGGTCGGGTTCGTGCTGCCGATGTCCGTCGGCGCCCTGCTGATGTCGCTGTCCACCGTGGTGGTGGCGCTCAACGCGCAGCTGCTGCGGCGGCTGGACCTGCGGCCCGACGTCGCCACCCGGGGCGTGCTGGGTCGCTGACCGGCCCGCCCGAGCCCGGCCCCCGGTCCGCG
>NZ_JBHVBO010000154.1:0-9979 GCF_042668085.1 Isoptericola sp. NPDC057391
CGCGAGAGGTGCTCTCCCGCGGGCCCGGCTCCGCCTCCGGACGAGCTACTCCGCCGGCATGTTCGCCATCAGCGCGCTCAGCGCGCTGGCCTGGGTGCGCCAGTCGAAGACGTTCTCCCGGCCGGTCGCGGCCGACCCCGCCCAGCTCAGGCCGAGCCGGTCGTCGGCCGTGCGGGCGTGCGCCCAGACCGACGCCGCCTGGATGTGCAGGAACCGCTCGTACGGGTGGTCGGGCAGAGAGTCGGACAGCTCGTCGACGTAGCGCACGAAGATGCCCTTGAACTGCTTCTGGTTGTCGTCGCACGTGCCGTCGGCCTCGCAGCTCTCCGTGAGGATGCCGTCGGCCACCAGCGCGGGGCTGCTGGTGCCTGCGTCGGCGGCGTCGCGCGCGGCCGCGAGGACGTCTGGGTCGCCCGTGGCCCGGTACAGCTCGAGCCCGGCGCCCACGACGAGGCCCTGGTTGTACGACCACACGGTGCCGCCGTTGTTCTCGCAGGAGTCCGTGAGGCCGTCGTTGATCAGCCCGTCGTCGTTGATCATGCCGCTGCCGGCCAGCCAGTCCCAGCCCGCCTGCGAGCGCTCCAGCCACGGGCTCTCGCCGGGGACGCGGTTGGCCAGCTCGGCCGTCAGGCGTACCCACAGGCCGTTGGTGACGGCGTTCTTGTAGGTGCGCTCGTGGTTCCACCAGATGCCTCCGCCGCAGGTGGAGGTGTCCCAGTACCCGTGCATGAACTCGCCGATCGTCTCGGCCATGTCGAGATACTTCTGGTCGCCGGTGAGGTCGTAGGCCTGCACCCACGCCAGGCCCCACCACCCGGCGTCGTCGATCGCGCGACTGGTGAAGTTGCCCCAGATCTCGTCGCTGGACATCTCGCCCGCGGGGAAGGGGGCCTTGTTGCGCTCGAACGTGCGGTCCACCTGCGGCAGGTAGCTGGTGTCGCCGGTGCGCTGCATGTACTCGATCACGGTCTCCGTCGCGACGGCGGAGTTCCACCAGCTCGACGGCCACCAGGCCTTCTCGGGGTCGTAGTCGTCCATGAGCACGGCCGCGGCGCGGGTGGCCTTCGTCCCGGCGCCGGGCTGCGGGTGGCCGCCGCCGGCGGCGGCCGCGCTCGTCGCGCCCAGCCCGGTGGCGGCGAGGGCGGCGGCGGCGAGCACCGCGGCCGCGCGGCGCACGCGGTGACGGCGGGGAGGGGTCGTGCGGGCGGAGCGAGCAGGCATCGTTGTCCTCTGGCTTCCTGACGGCGGGCGCCGTCGAGTGACTCGGGCGACAGTGACCGTGCGCCGAACAGCCCACCACAGCGGTCCCAGGATGCAAGCGACGCCCGCGGCGCGCCGTGCATCGCCGGAATGGGCCGTCACGCCGTGAGCGGTTCCGACCGCTCGGTGGCTGCGGACGGGTGCGGCCGGGCAGGATGGGGCGTCGTGACGACGACGCGCGACTCCCGACCAGCCCGCATCCTGATCCTCGCCGGCCGCGGCCGCCACGAGGACCCCTGGCACGACCATGCGGCGACCTCCCACCGGCTGGCGCTGGTGCTCTCGGGCCTGGACCTGGCGACCGGCGCTCCCGACGTCGTCGTGCGCTCGACGTTCCCCGACAGCCTCGACGACCTGGACGGCGTCGACCTGCTGGTCGTCAACGCGGGCACGCCGTGGCCGGGGCTGCGGGAGGCCGGGATCGGGCCCGACGACGCGGCGTGGGCGCCGTTCCACGCCCGCCTCGACGCGTGGGCGCGTGCCGGCGGCCGGGTGCTCGCCGTGCACCAGGCGGCGAACGCGTTCGGCGACCACCCCGAGTGGGAGGAGGTGCTCGGCGGCCGGTGGGTGCCCGGCACCTCGATGCACCCGCCGCTGGGCCCGGCCACGGTGCCGCTGGCGGTCGGCGCGCACCCGATCACCGAGGGGCTGGGGGCCGTCGAGGTGGTCGACGAGCGGTACTGCCACCTCCGCGTGGCGCCGTCGTCCCAGGTGCTGGGCTGGGTGACCGGCGACGACGGCGAGCGGCACCCCGCCGTCTGGGTCACGGAGGCGCACGGCGGCCGCACCGTGTACAGCGGGCTGGGGCACGACGTGCGCGCCTACGACTCCTCGTCGCACGCGGAGCTGCTGCGGCGCGCGGCCGCGTGGCTGCTGGAGGGCTGAGACGTGCGCGTCCTGGGCGTCGGCGCGTTGTTCGTGCTGGTGGCGATCGTGGCCACCGGCCCCGGCGTCAGCCCTGGGTCGGCAGGGGGTGGCCCTCGGAGGCCTGCACGACGACGATGCCCTGGCCGGTGAGCCCGAGCTGGTACGCCTCGCCCGAGCCGCGGCCGATGGCGGCGCCGAGCTTCGCCGTCTTGCGCACCGTGCTGGTGAGCGACGTGGACCAGAGCACCACGCTCTGCATGTCGACGTAGGTGGGCTCGTCCACCTCGAGCACCACGGGGGTGCCGTAGGCGGTGACGGCGAGCGCGCCCGAGCCGGTGAACGTGGTGTTGAACAGCCCGCCGCTGAGCATCGAGGCGCCCTGCACGCGGTTGATGTCCCAGGTCAGGGTGCTCTCGAACGCGAGGATGTTGCTGCCGGAGACGGTGACGCTCTCGTTCTCCAGGTACAGCACGAACACCTCGTCGGCGTCCTGGGCGAGGAAGACGTCGCCGCCGCCGGAGACCTTCATCAGCGACATGCCCTCGCCGGTGAACGCCTTCTTGAACAGCTTGGTCATGCCGCCGGCGCCCTCGTACGCGAAGTCGACGTCGCCCTGGTAGGCGACCATCGACCCCTGCTTGGCGTAGAAGAACCCGCCGGAGCCGGCGAGGTCGACCTTGAGCATCCGCGGGTTGACGAGCTGAAAGCTGCCGGGCTCGCCCTGCGGCTCGGTGTGGTGGAAGAGGCTGCTGCGCATGGTCGCCATCCTGCCGTCCGGCGACGGCGGGGGCATCCGCCAGGAGGATGAGGTCGGGCGGCCGGGGTCGGCCAGGAGTCAGCCACGGAGCGCCCACCACTGGAGCAGCATGATGGTCTTGCCGTCCACGATCCGGCCGTCGTGGATCATGGCCAGGGCGTCGTCGCGGCGGAGCTCGACCGCCTCGATGTCCTCGCCCTCGTAGGCAACCCCTCCGCCGGGACCGACGCGGTCGCGGGGCGTGTACGGCGCCGCGTAGAAGTGGACCTTCTCGGTGACGGAGCCGGGGCTCATGTACGCGGTGAAGACGTGCTCGACCGGCCCGACCGCGACGCCGAGCTCCTCGGCGACCTCGCGGCGGATCGCGGTCTCGGGGTCGTCGTCGTCCAGCAGGCCCGCGGCCGTCTCGATCAGCATCCCGTCCGGGTGGTCGTTGACGTAGGCCGGGAAGCGGAACTGCCGGGTGAGCAGCACGGTGGACCGTGCGTCGTCGTGCAGGAGGATCGTCGCGCCGTCCCCGCGGTCGTACGTCTCCCGCTCGAGCGTGCGCCAGGTCCCGTCCCGGCGTCGGTGGTCGAAGGTCGTGCGGCGCAGCACGTGCCACCCCTGGGAGGTGAGCTCGACGTCGCGCACGACAACGTCCGGGTTGCGGCGCAGGCCACGCCCGGCCCGGTCGAGGCCCGTCCGGCCGCGGTGGTCGGGG
Source organism: Isoptericola sp. NPDC057391 (assembly GCF_042668085.1). Taxonomy (NCBI): domain Bacteria; kingdom Bacillati; phylum Actinomycetota; class Actinomycetes; order Micrococcales; family Promicromonosporaceae; genus Isoptericola; species Isoptericola sp. NPDC057391. The sequence goes on from NZ_JBHVBO010000154.1 coordinate 3,588, forward strand.
ACGTCGACGCCGGGGCGCCCGGTCATCGGGCCGCCTCCTCGAGGCGGCGCAGGTTGGCCTCCATGGCAGCGGGGTCGCCGTCGGTGCCGGACCGGTACGGCCCGGCGAACAGGATCAGCAGGGGTCGGTTCATGCCCGTAGACTAGACACAAACATGCAGAACTATGAAGAAACGAGATTCACGATGCTCGCTGCCGAGAGGCGTGCCCACCTCCTCGAGACCCTCCGCCGCGACGGCAAGGTGGTGGCCAGGACGGCCGCGGCCGAGCTCGGCCTGTCGGAGGACAGCATCCGGCGGGACCTGCGCGAGCTGGCGGCCGAAGGGCTGTGCCAGCGCGTCTACGGCGGGGCGCTCCCGGTGTCCCCGGCGGTCGCCGACTACGCCGGCCGCCGGCAGGTCGCGGTGGCCGGCAAGGAGCGCGTCGCCGCGGCGGCCGTGCGCCTGATCGACCCGGGCAGCACGGTGATCCTCGACGGCGGGACGACGGCGCTCGCCGTGGCCCGGGCGCTGCCTCCCGACCTGTCCTGCACCGTGGTCACGCACAGCCCGACCGTCGCGACAGCCCTGGTCGAGCACCCCGTCGCCGAGGTGTTCGTGCTCGGCGGCCGACTCTTCAAGCACTCCGCGGTGGCGAGCGGCGCGGCCGCGGTCGAGGCCGCGCAGCGGATCTCCGCGGACCTCTTCCTCCTCGGCGTCACCGGCATCCACCCCGACGCCGGGCTGACCACCGGTGACGCGGACGAGGCCGCCATGAAGCGGGCTCTCGCCGCGCGCGCGGCCGAGACCTACGTGCTGGGCTCGTCGGAGAAGATCGGCGCCGCGTCGCCGTTCGAGGTGATCGGGTTCGACGCCGTCGCGGGCGTCGTCACGGACGCCGACCCGGGCTCCGAGGTGGTGGGCAGGATCGGCGAGCTCGTCCGCGTCGTGCGGGCTGAGACCTGACGCGGGAGAACGTGCACGATCGTGCGCGCGCGGCGCGACCGGTCCGTGATCAGACGGCGCCGGGGAAGCCCGCCTGCCGCCACGCCTCGTAGACGACGATCGACGCGGCGTTGGTGAGGTTGAGCGACCGGCGCCCGGGCAGCATGGGGATCTTCACGCGGTCGGTGACGCGGGGGTGGTCCATCGCCTCGTCGGGCAGGCCGGTCGGCTCGGGGCCGAAGAGGAGGACGTCGCCGGGCCGGTACGCGACGTCGGTGTACGTCGTCGTCGCGTGCGCGGTGAAGGCGAAGACGCGCGCGTCGGGCAGGGCGTCGAGCGCGGCGTCGTACGTCGGGTGCACGTCCATGACGGCGAGATCGTGATAGTCCAGCCCGGCCCGCTTGAGCTTCGCCTCGGACAGGTCGAAGCCCAGCGGCTCCACGAGGTGCAAGCGCGCGCCGGTCACGGCGGCGAGGCGGATGGCGGAGCCCGTGTTCCCCGGGATCCGCGGCTCGTAGTACACGACGTGGGCGAACGGGGACGGCTCGGGGGAGACCGGTGGCGTGGGCGGGAGCTGGTCGGGCACGGCCCCGATTCTCCCACCGGTCGCCGGGGGCCCGGGCGACGTGCTCCCGATGACGCCGCGGGCCTGGCGCCCCTAGGCTCACGTGATGGGGGAGATTCCGGCGGTGATGAAGGCGGTCCAGCTCGTCGGCCACGGTGGCCTCGACCGGCTGGTGTACCGCGAGGACGTGCCCACCCCCGCGCCCGCGGCGGGCGAGGTGCTGATCGACGTGCACGCCTGCGGCATGAACAACACGGACGTGTGGGTCCGCGAGGGCGCGTACGGCACGGAGACGGACCCGGGGTCCGTCTCGACGTGGAGACGCGGGAGATCGACCCTCACCTTCCCGCGCGTCCAGGGCGCGGACACCGTCGGCGTGGTCGCCGCCGTCGGTGACGGCGTGCCCGCCGACCGGGTCGGGCAGCGCGTGATGGTGGACTTCTCGCTCTACCACCGGCCGGAGGGCGACGACAGCCTGGCCGACATCGACTACATCGGGCACGGGCGTGACGGCGGGTACGCCGAGTACATGACGGCCCCAGCCGAGAACGCGTACGAGATCACGGCGGACCTCTCCGACGCGGAGCTCGCGACGTTCTGCTGCGCCTACCTGACCGCGGAGCAGATGCTCGACCGGGCGCGGGTGGGCGCGGGGGAGCGCGTGCTCGTGACGGGGGCGTCCGGCGGCGTCGGGTCGGCGGTCGTGCAGCTCGCCCGCGTGCGCGGCGCCGTCCCGTACGCGGTGACGAGCGCCGGCAAGGAGGCGGCGCTGCGGGAGATCGGGGCTCAGGACGTCGTGCTGCGCGACGTCGACGACCTCGTCGCGGAGGTGGAGCGGGTGGTGGGCGGGCCGGTCGACGTCGTCGCCGACCTGGTGGCCGGGCCGATGTTCAACGACCTGCTGCGTGTCCTGCGGCCCGAGGGGCGGTACACGACGGCGGGCGCCATCGGCGGGCCGGTCGTGCAGCTCGACCTGCGCACCGTGTACCTCAAGCAGCTCGAGCTGCACGGGTCGTCGCAGGGCACGCGCACGGCGTTCCGGCGGCTGGTGCGCTACATCTCCGACGGCGAGATCCGCCCCCTCCTGGACCGCACGTTCCGGCTCTCCGCCCTGCACGACGCGCAGCGCGCGTTCTTGGCGAAGTCCTACGTCGGCAAGCTCGTCGTCGTGCCGGACCGGCACTGGGACAGCGTGGGGGCACGGTATGCGCAGCCGTGAGCGCACCATCGAGCTGATCGACGCGCAGTCGGGCGGCGACGTCAGCCGGGTCGTCATGTCCGGCGTCGAGCCCCTGCCCGGGCGGACGGTGCTGGAGAAGGCACGCTTCCTGGAGCAGCAGGGCGACGGGCTGCGCCGACTGCTGCTCTCGGAGCCGTACGGCGACCCCGCGATGTCGGTGGACCTGGTCGTGGAGCCCAGCGACCCCCGGGCGCAGGCCGGCTACGTGATCATGGAGGCGATGGGGTACCCGCTGTACTCGGGCTCCAACACGATCTGCACGGCCACCGCCCTCCTGCAGAGCGGGGCCATCCCGCTGCGCGACGGGGACGGGTTGCAGGACGTGACCCTGGAGTCGCCGGCGGGCCTCGCCCGCGTGAGCGCCCGGGTGATCGACGGGCGGGTCGTGTCCATCACCACCGAGGGCGAGCCGGCGTACGTGGCCGACGAGGCGCTCAGCGTCGAGGTGCCGTACCACGGGGACGTGCTGTTCGACCTGGTCTGGAGCGGCGCGTACTACGCCCTGGTCGACGCGTCGCGGTACGGGTTCGACATCGGCCCGACGGAGCAGGTCGCGCTCACGGCCTTCGGGGATGCGTTCGTGCGCGCGGCCCGGCCCGGCCTGCGCCAGGAGCACCCCGACCTGGGCGACGTCGGACCGCTGCCGTTCGCGCACTTCATGGGCCCGTTGCGCCGGGCCGGGGACGACCGCTGGGAGTCCCGGTCGGCCACCTACGTGCACCCGGGCGTGCTCTGCCGCAGCCCCACCGGCACCGGCACGTCGGCGCGCCTCGCCCTCATGGCCCAGCGCGGGGAGATCCGCGAGGGCGAGTCGCTGGAGACGATCTCGCCGCGCGGCAGCCGGTTCGTGGGCACGGTGCTCGAGCGCACGCGGGTGGGCGACTACCCCGCGCTGCGCTCCGCCGTCACCGGCTCGGCCCGGGTGATGGCGCGGTCGCAGGTGACGGTGGACCTCGACGACCCGCTGGTGGACGCCTCCGACCTGGGGCCGTTGCTCACCCCGCCGGCCTGAGGGCGGCGATCAGGCGTCGTCCTGCTCGGCCGCGGCCGTCTCCGACCCGGGCGCCCCGCCCCTCGTGCTCACGACCTCGCCGTCGGTGGAGTAGTCCACCGAGCCGTCGTGGTAGTCGTCGTCGACGTAGGTGCGCACCAGGGGCGCGGTGGGCTTCTCGCCAGTGATGACGAGCCGCTCGACGTAGAACGACGGGCTGTCGGTGTCGTCGATGCCGGTGAGCCGCTGCGTCTCGTCGTACAGGGCGGGCAGGGCGGCCCAGTCGATCGCGGTGGCGTCGAAGACCTCCCGCGGGACGTCCTCGGGCTCGGGCTGGATGAGCGACGCGCCGGTGTGTACCGCCTCCCCGTCGCGGAACTCCCACTCGTCCGTCGTCGTGGCGCCGGGGGACGTGGGGGCGGTGACCCTGACGGACTGGTCGTAGACGTACACCTGGGTGACCTCGCCGCCCGACAGCGCGAGCACCGCGTCGATCGCCGGCTCCAGGTTGCCGGGCGTGAACATGGAGGTCTCGGCGGCCGCGGCGGCGTCGTGCTCCGCGCGGACGGCGTCGATCGAACGGGTCTCCAGCAGCCGGCCGGCCTCGTCCCACGCGGGGTAGAGCGCCGCGGCGAACCCGAGCACGGCCAGCACGGGGAAGACCACGAACGGGATGTGGCGGATGCCGCCCGCCGAGCGGCCGCGGTGCGGGAGCGCCCAGACCTCGGCGTCGCGCAGCTCGCGGACCTGCCGGTCGGTCTCGGCACGTCGTGCCCAGTCGAGGTCGGGGGCGTCGTCGAGCACGACCTCAGGGCGCTCGGGGTCGAGCTGCGTCACGACGACCACCGCCCCCGGCTGCACGGACGGCAGCCGGGCCAGGTTCACCAGCTGCCGCACGGTGGTGCGGTACGGCCCGCGCCCCTGTCGGGGGACGACCAGCAGCTCGATCTCGCACACCGGCTGGTCGTTGATGCTCGACCCGGTGGCCTTGATGCCGGTCACCCGGGCGAGCGCCGTGCGGCCCGCGGCCTTCGCCGCCGCCACCTTCTTGGGGTCCGCCAGGCCCATGCCGCCCATGACGCTGCCCATGATGGTCAGCGGCAGGGCGATGCTCGCCACCACGATCGCGACGACGAGGAGGGTGCCGTAGAGCGGGTCTCCGGTGAGGGCGTCGCCGAGGATCGACGCCGCGAGCACGCCGAGGGACAGAGCGAACACGCAGCGGATCACGGCCGACATTCTGCCCTGTCGCCCGGGGCATTCACGAACCCGGCCGGGTCCCGCGGCGGCCCGGGCGTAGCATGGCGCCATGACGACGCGCGCGTGCTGGTGGTGGCTGCCTCCGCAGCCCTGACCCGACGCGCCCACGTCCCCGTCCCGAGCTGCTCGTCGCAGCCGGGACGCCTCTGTGTCCGGACCGGACCGACGGGCGGCCTTCCCCGAGGAGCCGACCCGATGACCGCACCGACCGTCCTGACCACCCCCACCTCCGCCCCCGCCCCGGTGACGGCGAGCGCCGCCGTCGCGCAGGCTCGCTCCGCCGAGATCGAGGTCGAGCTGGCCCGCGACCCGGGCCGTTTCCGCGTCCTGACCGGCGACCGGCCGACGGGCGCCCTGCACCTGGGCCACCTGCTCGCCACGCTCGACAACCGGGTGCGCCTGCAGGACGCCGGCGTCGAGGTCGTGCTCGTCGTCGCCGACTACCAGGTCATCACCGACCGCGACGACGCGGGCGACCTGCCCGCCGTCGTGCGCGAGGTGGTGCTCGACTACCTCGCCGCGGGCATCGACCCGGCGCGGTCCACGGTGTTCACGCACTCGGCCGTGCCGGCGCTGAACCAGCTGCTGCTGCCGTTCCTGTCGCTGGTGAGCGTGGCCGAGCTGGAGCGCAACCCCACCGTCAAGGCGGAGGCCGCGGACGCCGAGAAGCGGCAGGGGCGCGGCATGTCCGGCCTGCTCTTCACCTACCCGGTGCACCAGGCGGCGGACATCCTGTTCTGCCACGGCAACCTCGTGCCCGTGGGGCTGGACCAGCTGCCGCACCTGGAGACGACGCGGACGGTCGCGCGCCGCTTCAACCAGCGGTACGCGGCCGCGACCCCGTACTTCCCGGAGCCGGACGCGCTGCTCACGCCGTCGCTCACGGTGCTCGGGAACGACGGCGCCAAGATGAGCAAGTCGCGCGGCAACGCGCTGGAGCTGCGCGCGACGGAGGACGAGACCGTGCGCTTCTTCCGCCGTGCGCGCACCGATTCCGAGCGGCACATCGCCCACGACCCGGAGGGCCGGCCCGAGGTGGCGAACCTGCTGCGCATCGGCGCGCACTTCGCGGGCACGACGCCGCAGGAGCTCGCCGCGTCGGTGGGCGGCGCCGGGGCGGGCCGGCTCAAGGAGGTCGTCACCGAGGCCGTCGTCGAGGGACTGCGCCCGCTGCGCGAGCGACGGGCCGCGCTGGCGACCGACGGGCCCGCCGTCGTGCGCGACGTCCTCGCCCGCGGCAACGCCCGCGCGAACGAGGTCGCCGAGCGGACGCTGGCCGACGTCCGCGACCTCATGGGCACGGTCTACGCCTGACCGCCGAGGTAGTCCCGAATCTCGCGAGGTAGTTCACGAACCGGCGAGGTAGTCCAAAGATCCGACTACCTCGCCGGGAGAGGTTCGGGCCCGCCGGTGC
>NZ_JBHVBO010000155.1:0-9939 GCF_042668085.1 Isoptericola sp. NPDC057391
GGCCGGCACCGGCCGCCCGCGCCGGGGCCCGACCACCTGGCTGCGCGGCGGCGGGCTGCACAGCCTCGTCTTCCTGCTGCCGCTGCTGGTCATCTTCGGCGTCTTCTCGTGGTTCCCGATCGTGCGCGCCGTCGTCATGAGCGTGCAGGAGACGAACCTCGTCACCGACCCGACGTTCGTCGGGCTGGACAACTTCCGGCACGTCCTGGCCGACCCCCTGCTGTGGAAGGCCGTGCGCAACACGCTGTACTTCGCGTTCCTCGCGCTGCTGTTCGGCTACCCCGTGCCGCTGATCGCCGCGGTGCTCATGCGCGAGGTGCGCCGCGCCCGCGGCCTGTACTCGGCGCTCGCGTACCTGCCGGTCGTGGTGCCGCCCGTCGTCGCCGTCCTGCTGTGGAAGTTCTTCTACAAGGGCGGCCCGACCGGCGTGTTCAACACGATCCTCGGCTGGGTGGGGCTCGGCCCGTACCCGTGGCTGCAGGACGCGTCGTGGGCGATGCCCTCCCTCGTGCTCGCCGCCACCTGGGCCGGCGCGGGCGGCACGGTGATCATCTACCTGGCGGCCCTCACGAGCGTGCCCGCCGAGCTGTACGACGCCTCCGAGGTGGACGGCGCCGGGCTGTGGCGCAAGATCTGGCACGTCACGCTGCCGCAGCTGCGCGGCGTCCTGTTCATCACCCTGATCCTGCAGGTCATCGGCACGGCACAGGTGTTCCTCGAGCCGTACCTGTTCACCGGCGGCGGGCCGAACAACGCCACCGTGACCGTGCTGCTGCTCATCTACCGGTACGCGTTCCAGAACAGCCTCGGCGGCGACTACGGCGCCGCGACCGCGCTGTCGCTCATGCTCGCGGCCGTCCTCGCGGTCTTCTCCGTCCTCTACTTCCGGCTCACCCGGTCCTGGAGCACGTCATGACGCTCTCGCCCATCGCACGTCCCGTGCCCGTGCCCGCGCGCGCCGTGCGCCGTCGCGCCGCCACCCCGTCCGATGACGGCGACCGCGGCGCGCTGTCCGCGCCCGACTGGCGCCGTCCCGCGGTCCGCTGGGGGATGGGCGGCACGCACGTGCTGCTGCTCGTGCTGCTCGTCGTCGTCGGCCTCGGCCCGATGCTGCTGCTGGCGAAGTACGCCGTCACCCCGACGCAGGACATCCTGCGCACGCCGATGGCGGTCTTCCCGCACGGCATCGCGTGGGAGAACCTCGAGCGCGCCTGGAACGACGTCCAGGTCAGCCGCTACTTCATGAACACGGTCTGGCTCGCGCTCGGGTCGTGGGCGGTGCAGCTCGTGGTCGCGACGACGGGCGGCTACGCGCTGTCGGTGCTGCGGCCGCGGTACGGCAGGGTGGTGCAGGCGCTCGTCCTGTCGACGATGTTCGTGCCCGCCGTCGTGCTGCTCGTGCCGCTGTACCTGACGATCCTCGACCCGCCGCTGCTGGGCCGGTCGCTGGTCGACAGCTTCTGGGCCGTGTGGCTCCCGGCCGGCGCGAGCGCGTTCAACGTGCTGCTGGTGCAGCGGTTCTTCGACAACCTGCCGCGCGAGGTGTTCGAGGCCGCGCGGGTCGACGGCGCGGGGCCGTACCGCCTGTTCTGGTCGGTCGTCCTGCCGATGTCGAAGCCGATCCTCGGGGTCGTGTCCGTGTTCGCCGTCATCGCGGCGTGGAAGGACTTCCTGTGGCCGCTGCTGGTGCTCAAGGACCCGGCGATCCAGCCGCTGTCCGTGCGGCTGCCGGCGATCGAGGCGTCCACCGAGCTGGGCGTCTTCCTCGCCGCCCTGGCGATCTCGACCGTGCTGCCGGTGGCGATGTTCCTGGTCTTCCAGCGGCTGTTCCTGCGCGGCGCCGGGCTCGGGGGAGCGGTCAAGGGTTGACGGGTTCACCCGCTGTGTCGTTGACGCCTGGAACGTCCGAATGCTGGTATATGCGCAGGTCTGACAGTCGCAGATCAGCGAATCCCGGAGGAACGACGTGACCCAGCACGACCCGACGACCGACACCCCGGGCCCCGCCCGGCGCACGGTGCGCTACCGCGGGCGGCACCTGCCGATGGTCGCGGTCGTCGTCGCCGCGACCATCGCGACCGCCCTGGCCTACAGCGGCATGGTGCTGTTCGGGCTGGAGGTGGCGGGCATGTCCCCGGCCGAGGCGTACGCGCTGGCCGGGTTCCTCGAGGTCAGCCTCGTCGCCGTCGCCCTCATGGCGCGCAACGCCGCCCTCGAGGGGCGGCCGTACGGCGTGCTCCTCACGCTCACGTGGATCCTGTCGGGCACGTCCGGCATGTTCGCGGCGCTGCATGAGATCGCCGTGCCGGACGCGAGCACGCCGTACATGGTCGCGTTCCGGTTCGTGCCGCCGCTGGTCGCCGCCCTCATGTGGCACCTCGCGCTGGTGGGCGAGCGGCACCTTGTCACGGGGCACACCCTCGACGAGCGGCGGCGCGAGCACCGCGTGCACCAGTACGTCACGGCCCTCGAGCTGTGGCGCGACGCCCGCCTCGACAGCGGCGGCACGCCGCGCGGCATGCGCAAGGTCCGCACGGCGCACAACCGCCAGCGCGCCGCGCGCGACGCGGCGCTCAAGCTGCTCACGGTCGAGGACTTCGAGCGGCGGATGCAGGTCTGGGTGGAGCGGCTCGAGGCCGCCGAGCGGCACGGCAACCGCCTCGACCTCATCGGCGCGAGCTCCGTGGAGCGCGGCGTCGCCCGCGGGGCGGCCCCCGCGGGCCCGCGCGCACTGCCGACGCCCGCGGCCTCACCGGTCGCGCTGGTCGCCGCCCCGACGGCGGTCGAGGACGCCGCAGCGGACGCCTTCGCCGACGACCTCCAGGCGGCGCTCACGGGCGCGACGCCGGTCGTGGACGCGCCGGCCGCGGAGGCCGGGGACGGGCGCGACGACCCGGCGGACGCGGCGGCACAGGCCTGGTTCGACGACCTCGACGAGGACCTGGGGTCCGACCCCTCGGGCGGGGCCGCAGGTCGCGCCGCAGCCGTCGCCGAGCCCGTCGAGCCCGCGCCGCAGGACCGCGCGCCGGAGGGACGCGCCTCGGAGGAGCCCGCGCCGGTCACCGTCGCCGCGGAGGCGGGCCTGCCGGGCACGCGCGAGCCGCTGCCGGAGACGGGACATACGCGCCGGGTCGAGGTCTTCGACCTGCTCCGGCAGTCCGACCCGTCGCTCGACCCGGCCCTGGGCGGCGCGCTCGCGGAGCGGTCGGCGTTCCTCACGGCGCACGGGTCGAGCGACGACGACCAGCCCGCGACCGACCGCGACCGGCAGATCGTCGAGCTGGCCGCCGAGGGCCTGAGCCAGCGCGAGATCGCGGAGCGCGTCGAGGTGTCGAGGGCGACCGTGAGCCGCGTGGTGCGGCGCTACGCGCCGGCCTGAGCCCGGCCGCCGTCCCGTGCCGCGTCCTGGGGCGACGGGGGGACCTCGGCGAAGGAGAAGGGTGGCCAGGGCCCGACGAAGCGGATGCGGGCCGCGGGCTGCTCGTCGCGGATGCGCGCGAGCTCGTGCCCCACGCGGTCCACGCCGTCCAGCGGCACCAGGAGGGCCACCGCCAGCACGGGCACGACGCCGGCGGGCGGGTGCGCGCGGCGCGTCTCCGTCACCTCCTCGGCCGTCGTGGCGAGGCGGCGCCGGAGGTCGGGGTAGAGCTCGTCGGCGAGGGCGTCCGTCACCTCGCGCTCGAGCTGCTCCAGGCGCTTTGTCAGCAGACGCCGGACGCCGGGCGGCCGCGACTCGAGCTCGGCGCGCAGCGCGTCGAGGCGGGCGTCGCCCGCCCCCGCCTCGTGCTGGTCGATCCCGATCTCCACCTGCAGCTCGCCGCGGCCGGCGAGCTGGTCCAGCCGTCCGTCCAGCCGCTCGGCGTGCTCGGCGAGCCAGGCGGCGAGCCGCGCGGGGGCGGGCTCGTCGCCGGTTCCCGCGACGATCACGTTGAAGCTCATCGGCAGCACCGCGCCCGCGGCCTGCCACAGCCGGTCCACGACGTCGCTGTGCTCCACCACCCACCGACGCACGTCGTCGTCCGGGCCGGAGTACGGCGTGGCGCCGTGCCGGTGCACGACGGCCGTCAGCCCGTGGGCCGTGACCCGCTCCAGCGGCGCCCCGTCGATGCCCGCGCCGAGCTCGTCCGGGGCGCCGCGGGTCACCGCGTACACGTACAGGCCCTCGGTCGGCCCTGTGCCCCGCCCCTCGGGCGCGGGCGCGGCGTCCGTCCCGGCGGTCATGCGCGCCCCCGCGGCGCGCTCCCGGCCTCGTCGTCGGCCCAGCGCGAAGGGTTCACGAGCTTGTCGACGACGTCGTCCACGACGTCGTCGAGCCCCTGGCGCAGGTCGGCGACCGAGGCGGTGAGGCCGTGGTCGGCCTTGATGGACTCGAGCGCGTCGTCGAGGTCGAGCAGGGCCTGGCCCAGACGTTCCTGCTCCTCCTCGGTGAGCTCGCCGCCCTCGAGGCGGCGGAGCGCCTGGCCCTCCAGGGCCTCCTGGATCACCTCGACCAGCGTCACCACCAGGGTGAGGACGCCGTTCTTCAGGCTGTGCTCGTCGATCGTCAGGGTCATGCGTCGCCTCCTCGGGGAGCGTGGACGGATGCGGCGAGCGCGCGCGCCCACGCGGCGTCGCGGGTGGCCAGCCGCACGGTGCCCGTGTCACCGGTGACCAGCAGCACCTGCCGGCCCACAGGGGCGCGCCCGGTCCGCGCCCGGACGTCACGGACCTCGCGGAGCCGGACGGCGGGCCGCGCGTCGCCGACCCCCTGCCAGGTCAGCCCGCCCGGGCCGAGGGTGCCGGTCCCGCCCCGCCAGACCGACGGGCCCGCGCGCTCCTCGCGGTACCAGACCGGGGCCTGGTGGCCCGCGGGAGGGCGCGCGGGGGTGCCGGCGCCGCCCGGGCCGCTGCGCAGCAGCGCCGCGAGCCGGTCCGGTGCCGCCGCGGTCAGCAGCGTGGTGCCGGCGGGCGTCGTGACGGCCAGGCGCTCGCGCTCCTCGCCGCCGACGGCGAGCTCGGTCCGGACCTCGACCTCGGTGACGTCGTCCAGCGCGGTCTGCCACAGCACCTCGCGCGGGTCCGCGCGCCAGACGAACAGGCGCCGCGTCGTGAGGTACACCGTGCCGGGGCGCCAGACGGTCGCGGGCTCGTCCTGGCGGTGACCGCCCGCCATGCGGGCCACGACCTCCTCGTCCGGCTCCAACGGCACGTGCCGCGCGAGGGACTGCCGCACCCAGGCGCGGGTCTGCTCGTCCCAGCCCCGCATCATCCCGTGCTCGAGCATGGTCTCGATGCCCGCGACCGCCGCACGGAGGTTCACCCCGATCAGCGGGATGTCCGCCACCGTGATGATGAGGTCGAGGTCGAGGTACACGCCCCTGTTCAGCAACGCGTCCAGCAGGTCGGGCAGCGTGGCGTGCAGGTCGCGGGTCGGCTGCAGCGCGGGCGAGCCCTCCGTGCGCTCGGCGAGCGGCGGGGTCGCGCGGGCGAGCGTGTCCGTCATCGTCCGTCCCCGCCCTCGACCTCCGACGGCGCGGCGTCGCCGCGCTGCGCGAGCGCGCTCTGCCACCCGCACCACGGGCAGTACTCCTCGAGCAGCTGCTTCGTCGGCGCGGTCTTGCCGCAGCTCGGGCACGTCTCCTTCGGCTCGATCGCCTGCTGCCACGCCACCGTGTCCCGGTCCGTGCCGGCCGGGAACTCCAGGCCGTACCGGGCCGCGGTGTCGAACGACGCGAGCGCCGCGCGGATCCGGATGCCCAGCAGCTCCACGCCCGCCACCGACACCATGATGTCGGCGTTGACCACCAGGCCCTTGTCGAGCAGCGTCTCGACCACCTGCATGAGCGTGCCCTCACGTGCGCGCTGCGGTTCCATCGGGCCGCCTGAGCCGGGGACCACCGTCATGCTGCGTCGCTCCCTCCTCGGGACGTCAGGTTCTCCTCGTGCCGTCTGCTCGCCGCGACGGTCATCGTTCCGTGCGCCCGCGGACGTACCGGCGCCCGCGGGTCACGCCCCGCAGCCCGCCGTCGGCGTCGAGGCGCACCTCGTACTCCGCGAGGACGTCCGACGTGCTGGGCACGTGCGCGTCCTCCAGGACCTCGACCGTCACCGTCCAGCCCTCGTCGTCGCGGTCGATGCCCACCACCCCTTCCGGGCGGTGGTGCGAGAGCTCGCGCAGGTGCCGGACGGCGCGCCGGGCCGCCCCCTGCGCGTCCAGCCCGCCGGACGGCGGGGGTTCGTCGCCCTCGGGCTCGTCCGGGGGTTCCTCGGCTTCGGGTTCGTCGTCCGGGGGTTCGTCGGCTTCGGGTTCGTCGTCCGGGGGTTCGTCGGCTTCGGGTTCGTCGTCCGGGGGTTCGTCGGCTTCGGGCTCGTCGTCCGGGGGCTCGTCGCCCTCGGGCTCGTCCTCTGCTGCCTCGTCGTCGGGCGCCTCGTCCGCGGACTGCTCCTGCGGGGCATCCTCCTGCTCGTGCGTCGCGGGCGGTCGGCGGCGCCGCGCCGGGGCGTCGTGCGCCTGTGCATTGCGTGCCGGGCTCATGCTCCACCTCCTCGGCGTCGTCGGCTCGACTCCATCAGTCGGGCGACCAGCTCGCGCTCGGTCGCGTCGGCCTCGGCGTCGTCGATCGTGCCCTCCTCCCGGGCGCGGGCGACCTCGTCGAGCTGCCGCCGGATCGTGCCGGGGTCGTACAGCTCGCGCTCGGCCTCGGAGCGGACCTGCTCGGCCACCCACACGACGCCGCGCACCGGGGCGAGGGGCAGGGTGACGAGGGCGGTCAGCAGACCCACGGCTCACACCTCCTCGGCGAAGTCGTACGCCGCCTGCGGCCCCACGAGGCGCACGACCATGCGGTCGGCGACCTGCGCGGCGAGCGTCTCCAGGGCGTCCTCGAGCGGCTCCACGTCCTCGCGACGCACCAGCAGCGCGAGCTCCGCCACGTCGCCCGTCCGCGTCACCTCGTGATCGCTCGTGGCGCGGGCGAAGGGCGCCACGGTGCGGGCGAGCAGCGCGGCGTCGCCCGGACGCCGGGCGTCGAACCCGGCGACGACCAGCTCGCCGAGCCGGATCCGCTCGTCGTAGGTGGCCATCTCGTCCCGCCCCCGGGTCCGCTCGCGCAGGTGACGGATCTCGGCGTCCTCGGCCACGAGCTCCGCCAGCACGGCCTCCTCGCGGTACCGCGCCGAGACCGTCAGCTGGACCGCGCCCTCGAGGGCGCGCAGGTCCGCGGCGCGCCGGTCCTGCCGGTCGGCGGGCACCGCCTCCTCGAGCCCGCCGGCCGTCGCCAGCGTGCCGAACTGCACGGGGAGCACGGGGACGGCCCCCGCGACCGCGTCGAGCACGCGGGCGTGGTCGCGGACGTCGTCCGGCAACCCCACCTCGCGGTCGGACGGGGCGTCCGAGACGACCGCCCGCAGGCTCCCCAGCGGCTCGGAACGCACGGGCCCGCCGGCGATCCCGGTCAGGCCCGACGGCAGGCGGGCGTCGCCCAGGACCAGCCCGTACAGGTACAGGTCGTGCGTGGCCACCACGGGCACTTCCTCGGTCCGCACCGTCACGAGGCCTCCTGGCGGCTGGTCCGGCGGCGCGACCGCTGCGGCTTCCGGTCGTCCTCGCCGTCGTCGCCGTTGTCGTCCTTGCCCCCGGTCAGCGCCTCCTTGGCACCGGAGACCATGCCCTTGGTCTTGCCCTTGGACCCGCTCTCCGAGATGTCGTCGATCAGCTCGGGCAGCTCGCGGCCCCCGGTCTGCTCCAGGTCGAGGCGGTTCGTGGCCTCGGCGAAGCGCAGGTAGGTGTCGACGCTGGCGATGACGATGCGGGCGTCGATCGTGATCAGCTCGATCCCGACGACGGACACCCGGACGAACGCGTCGATCACCAGCCCCTTGTCGAGGATGATGTTGACGACGTCGGCCAGCGACGACGACTGCGGGCGGTCCAGGTAGCCGCCCGAGCGGCGGGTTGCGACCTCACTCATGGTTCCTCCTCGCTGCGTGCTCGGTCAGGTCGGTGCGGAGCAGTCTCAGCGGGACCGCCGCCGCCTGGCCTGCGGCTTGCGCTCTTCCTCGGGCTCCTCCTCGGGTGCCTCGTCCTCGGGTCCTTCGCCCTCGTCCTCGTTCTCCTCGCCCTCCTCGCCTTCCGCCTCGCCCTCCTCCTGCTCGGCGACGACGTCCTCGTGCGAGCGGACGATCTCCTCGTCCTGGATCTCCGCCCGGTAGCCCTCGAGGTCGTCCGGGTGGAGCACGACGTCGGTCATGACGTGGTGGACGAAGAACTTGAGCTCCAGCCGCAGCCGGCGCCCCACGGGACGCCACACGTTGGCGACCTTCTCCATGAAGCCGCGCGGGCGGTACTCCACGACGACGACGATGCGGGTCAGGTCGTCCGCCAGCGGGTGGAACGTCACCGCGCCGCTGAGCGTCCCCTTGTCGCCGGTCGAGTCCCACACGACCCGCCGGGTCGCGATCTGGTCGACGATCGTCGCCTCCCAGCGACGGTTCGACCAGAACACCTTGCCCTCGAAGGAGACGGTGCCCTCGTCCTCGTCGAGCTGCGCCTTCTCGACCTTCTTCATGAAGTCGGGCCAGCTGTCGTACTCCGTCCAGGCGTCGTACACGACGTCGATCGGCGCGCCGACGTCGATCGCCTCGACGATGTTGATGAACCGGTGGCCGCCCCCGCTGCCGCCGCCGTCGTCGCCTCCGCCGCCGAAGATGCCGGACACCTTGTCCTTCACCGCCGTCATCGCGGACTTCGCGCCCGCCTTGAGGGGCGACCCGCCCTCGGCGAGGGTCTTGGCGCCCTCGGCGACCGCGGAGCCGCCCGGGTTCTGCGCGTAGTCGGTCAGCCGGTCCGTGACCGAGCCGAGCTTGTCGCTGACGGTGCTGACCGCGCGGTCCCCGAACGCCCGCGCGAGGCCGCCGACGGACTCCTTGAGGCCGCCGACGCCGTCGGACGTGGGGGACTTGGCACTCTCGCTCATGACTCTCTCCAGTCCGCTCGGGTTCAGGACGACGTGCGCGAGGATCGCGAGCCGGACGACCGCGAGCCGGACGACTTCGTGCCCGACGACCGCGAGCCCGACGACCGCGAGCCGGACGACTTCGTGCCGGACGACTTCGTGCCGGACGACCGTGAGCCGGACGACTTCGTGCCCGACGACGCGGAGCTCGACGACCGGCTTCCCGACGACGCGGAGCGCGTGCGCGTGGAGCCCGAGCCGGACGACTTCGCGCCCGACGTGCCGCCCTGGCCGGAGGTGGAGGTCTTGCGCCGCCGAGGCGGCGCCTTCTTCTCCTCGGGCTCCTCCTCGGGCTCTTCCTCGGGCTCCTCGTCGGGCTCGTCAGCCTCGTCGGCACCCTCGTCGGCCTCGTCGTCGGCCCGGTCCTCCTCCGGAGCGGCCTCGTCCTCGGCCTGGTCC
This sequence comes from Isoptericola sp. NPDC057391, assembly GCF_042668085.1. NCBI lineage: Bacteria > Bacillati > Actinomycetota > Actinomycetes > Micrococcales > Promicromonosporaceae > Isoptericola > Isoptericola sp. NPDC057391. Next base: position 9,393 of record NZ_JBHVBO010000155.1, read on the forward strand.
TCGGCCTGGTCCTCGGCCTGGTCCTCCTCGGGAGCGGCCTCGTCCTCCGGCGCCTCCTCGTCGACCTCGTCCGCCTCGTCGGCGGCCTCGTCGTCCTTCCCGCGCCGGCCGCCGGCCTCGAGCCGGGAGGTGAGGTCGTCGACCCGGCTGGTCACCGCCGCGAGCGCGGCGACCTTCCCGGCGTCGACGAGCCGGCCGGCCATGTCGCCGGTCAGCCGCTTGACCTCGGGCGAGGAGGCGAAGTCTCGCAGCCCACCCAGGCCGTCCAGCAGCGCCCCGCGCGCCGACTCGTCGCGCAGGCGGTTGCCCGCGACGGCCGCGCTGAGGAGCACGGCGGTCTTCAGCTTCTTGGTCCTGCCCAGGAGATATCCGCCAAGGAGTATTCCCGCAAGCTTGAGCTTGTCATCCATCGCAACCCCAGGGGTGGGTAGTCGGTGGCCAGCGCTCTGCTCGACTGGTCCCTGCAGGGTGGCACGGACCCTGGTTGCTCGCGTGACGGGTGCCGCACGCACGGGTCCGGGAACGCCGACGGGCGGGTGGCCGACCG
>NZ_JBHVBO010000156.1:0-9915 GCF_042668085.1 Isoptericola sp. NPDC057391
GTATCCCTCCCGAAGTGGAGCGCCCCCTGGGGCGCGTGAACGCGACCGCGCGAAGGATCCTGCGCCTCCCGCGGCGGCGAGCAGAACAGCACCAAGCGGCTCAGTGCCACGTAGTGATCTCTACGACGCCCGGCTTGTACTCGAAGTGCCAGGGCTCGTAGTTCCCCATGCCACCCCGCTGCGCCCACGGCGGGTTCTCCCACCCGTACGCGGGCCCGTTCTCCCACAGCCACCCGTAGACCTCGCTGGAGCGGTACTCCTCACCGCACAGGTCGATCGCCAAGCCCCACCCGTGCATGGAGGTGCCGGGGGTGGCGGCGAGGTAGCCGCGGCTGGCCTTGACGGCGTACTGGGAGGAGATGGAGCGGTAGCTGTCGACGAGGCACAGGTCGCGGCCGAAGCGGACGCGGAACGCCTCGTTGAGGGCGCTGAGCGCGACGGCGGCGTCGGCGCGGAGCTTCTCGCCGGGCTGCCAGATGTCGCAGAGCGAGTGGTCGGCGAGGGTGCCGTTGCCGCCGTCGATGGAGGCGCCGGCGTCGCAGCCGGGCAGGGGGCTGCGCTCGGCGGTGCGGCTGGCGGCGGAGGCCTCGACGCGCACGTCGCGGGGGGCGGCGGCGATGCCCTGGGAGGTGCGGGGGGTGTCGACGCCCTGCTCGAGGAGCGCGAGGGTGGAGGGGCCCGTGGGCTGGGTGTCGAGGTCGAACGGGGTGCCGCCGTGGGCCTGGTCGTCGGTGACGAGGGGGGCGGCGATGGTCGCGGCGGCGAGCGAGCCGAGCACGGTCAGCCGGGTGACCCAGGCGTGCCCGGCGGGGGCGGCGTGCCGGCCGGCGGAGCGGTCGCCCCGGGCGGAGGACGGACGCTTGCGGGGCTTCTTGCCGGCCCGGGCGAGCTCGGCCTCCCGGATCTCGCGACGGGAGCGCGGCGCGGCTGCGTCACCCTGCGACGTCGCCTCCACGGCACCTCCGCGCTCGTGCTCCGGACGGCCGCCGTGGTCGCCCGGGATCTTCCGGACCCGAACACGGACCGCCCGGTGTCGCGTGTCGTGCACGCGCCCGCTCGAGGCGATCCGTCACGGAACCATAACGGGGTCGGGCTCCCCCGCCAAGTCCCCGTCCCCGGTCGGTCAGGCCGCGGCCACGACCGGGCGTGGTGGGAGGGTGTCCACCCTGGTCGGGCCGCCCGGCGCGGGCGGCGTCGCCGGCGGTCTCAGGGCCGGCGCTGCATGGCGTCGCGGACCTCGCCCACGAGCTCCTCGAGGATGTCCTCGAGGAACACGACGCCGAGGACGCCGTCGGGCCCCTCGACGCGCGCGAGGTGGGCCCCGGAGCGCTGCATGGCGCGCAGCGCATCCTCCACCTCGTCGGCCGGCCGGACGGACGCGAGCGCGCGCACGCGCCACGCGGGCACCGGGTCGAACCGGTCGCCGTTCGACGCGTAGAGCACGTCCTTGAGGTGCAGGTAGCCGCGCAGGGCGTCGTCGTCGCCCCGCACGGGGAACCGGCTGAAGCCGGTGCGCGCGACGAGGTGCTCGACGTCGTCGGGCGTGGTGCGGGCGTCGACGGTGACCAGCCTGTCCACCGCGACCATGACGTCGCCCGCGGTGCGCGAGGAGAACTCGATGGCCCCGGCCAGCAGGCCCTGCTCGTCGCGGAGCACGCCCTCGGCCTGCGAGTGCTCGACGATCGACTGCACCTCCTGCGCCGTGAACGCGGAGGCGACCTCGTCCTTGGGCTCGACCCCGGCGAGCCGGACGGCGTGGTTCGCGACCCAGTTGAGCGCCGCGATCACCGGCCGCACGGCGCGGCCCAGCAGCACCAGCGGCGGCGCGAACCAGAGGGCGGCCGTCTCCGGGCCGGCGACGGCGAGGTTCTTGGGGACCATCTCGCCGAGCACCACGTGCAGGTACACGACGATCGCCAGCGCGAGGACCAGCGCGACCGGGTGCAGCAGCGCCTCGGGGACCCCCAGGGCCGCGAACGGCACCTCGAGCAGGTGCGCGAGGGCGGGCTCGGCGACGATGCCGAGGCCGGTGGAGCACACGGTGACCCCGAGCTGCGCGCACGCGAGCATCAGGGAGACGTGCTCCATCGCCCACAGGGCGGTGCGGGCGCGGCGGTCGCCGGCCTCGGCCCGCGGCTCGATGGCGCTGCGGCGCGCGGAGATGACGGCGAACTCGGCGCCGACGAAGAACGCGTTGCCGGCGAGCAGCAGCACGCCGACCAGCAGGGCGGTCCCGGTGCTCATCGGCCCGCCTCCCCGCGCTCGGCCTCGGCGGGGTCGACGGCGAGCACGCGCAGCCGCTCGACGCGCCGCGCGTCCATCGCCTCCACCCGCAGCAGCACGCCGCCGGTCTCGACCTCGTCGCCCACCTCGGGCACCCTCCCCAGCTCCGCCATGACCAGGCCCCCGAGCGTCTCGTAGGCCGGGCCCTCGGGGACCACCAGGCCGGTGCGCTCCTCCAGCTCGTCGGGGCGCAGCACGCCGGGCACGACCCACGACCCGTCGGTGCCGCGGACCACCCCGGCGCGGCGGGGGTCGTGCTCGTCGGCGACGTCGCCCACGAGCTCCTCGACGACGTCCTCCAGCGTGACGATGCCCGAGGTGCCGCCGTACTCGTCGACGACCACGGCCATCTGGAGCCCGAGGCCGCGCAGCTCGACCAGCAGCGGGCCGAGCCGGACCGTCTCCGGCACCCGGGGCGCGTCGACCATGAGCGCGGCGGCCGGCACCTCGCCGCGCCGGTCGTGCGGCACGCCGACGGCGCGGCGCAGGTGCACGAGGCCGACGACGTCGTCGCGGTCCTCGCCGATCACGGGGAACCGGGAGTGGCCGGTGCGCCGCGCGACGGCCACGACCTCGGCGGCCGTCGTGTCGCGCTCGACCACGGCCATCCGCATGCGGTCGGTCATGACGTCGCGCGCCGACAGCTCGTCGAGCTCGAGCGAGTTGGTCAGCAGGGTCGCGACCGACTGGTCGAGCGTGCCTTCCTGCGCCGACCGCCGCACGAGCGACAGCAGCTCCGAGGACGACCGCGCGCCGGACAGCTCCTCGCGGGGCTCGACGCCGACCCGGCGCAGCAGGGCGTTGGCCGAGCCGTTGAGCACCACGATGAGCGGTCGGAACAGCATGGTGAACACCCGCTGCACGGGCACGACGAGCCGCGCCGTCGTGTGCGGGGTGGAGAGCGCGAAGTTCTTGGGGATCAGCTCGCCGAAGAGCATGGAGAACGCGTTGACCACGACGAGCGCGAGCACCCCCGCGAGCACGCCGGCGACGCCGCGGCCCATCGCGGTGGCCGCGAACGCCTCGGAGAACAGGGACAGCAGCGCCGGCTGGGCGGTGTAGCCCAGCAGGATCGTGGTGATGGTGATGCCGACCTGCGCGGAGCTGAGCTCCGTGGACAGGTGCTTGAGCCCGGCGCGGACGGCGCGGTCCCGTCGGTCCGACGGGCGCGCCGCGTCGCGGCCGGGCGACGGACTGTCGCCCTCCTCGTCGTCGGCCCCGAGGACGGCCGGGTCGAGGGTGACGAGGGAGAACTCGCTGGCGACGAACACCGCGGTGCCCGCGGTGAGCACCACGCCCAGCACGATCATGAGGACGTCGCCTAGCACGGGCGGCTCCCGGTCGTGCGGTGCGGCGCCGCGAGGTGGCGGGGCGGCGGGGCGGCCTGGCGGGACGGCGCGGGCGACCCCGCGCGATATCGGCTCTCGTCCATCGTGCTCCGATGGTATCGGGACGGCGCTCGCGGGCGAGTCGGCGTCCGCGCGGGAGAGCCGGAGGCGAGCGCTGGACAGCGTGTACTCAGCGCTCCCCCAGGGAGCCGGTGCAAGATGGCACCATGACCACCGCGACCCCTCCGAGCACCCCGGGCACCTCGGGCCAGCAGAACGCCACCGTGCTCGTCGTCGAGGACGAGCCCGCGATCGCGGCCGCCATCGCCCAGCGCCTGTCCGCCGAGGGCTGGCGCGTCGAGGTGGCGCGCGACGGCCTCGCCGGCGTCGACGCCGCCTCCCGCCTGAACCCGGACGCCATCGTGCTGGACGTCATGCTGCCCGGCATCGACGGGCTCGAGGTCACCCGCCGCATCCAGGCGGAGAACCCGATCCCGATCCTCATGCTCACGGCGCGCGACGACGAGACGGACATGCTGGTCGGCCTCGGCGTCGGCGCCGACGACTACATGACCAAGCCGTTCTCGATGCGCGAGCTGGTGGCGCGCGTCAAGGCGCTGCTGCGGCGCGTGGAGCGCGCGCAGCAGGCCGCGGTGACGACCCCCGCCGACCCGCCGATGGTCATGGGCGACGTCACGATCGACCGGGCCCAGCGCCGCGTGCACCGCGCCGGCGACGAGGTGCACCTGACGCCGACCGAGTTCGAGCTGCTGGTCATGCTCGCGAGCTCCCCCAAGACCGTCCAGACCCGCGAGCGCCTGCTCGCCGAGGTGTGGGACTGGGCGGACGCCAGCGGCACCCGCACCGTCGACTCCCACATCAAGGCCCTGCGCCGCAAGCTCGGGCCGGACCTCATCCGCACCGTGCACGGCGTCGGGTACGCGTTCGAGCCGCCGGAGGCCTGATGGACCCCGCCCCCGGCGACGACGACGCCGGGCCGGCCGGGCCGGTCGTGCCGCGGCGCAAGGAGCACCACCGGCTGCCCGACGTCCGCCCGCTGGACCCGCTGCGGTCGCTCAAGACCAAGCTCGGCGTGCTGGTCGTGGCGACGGTGACGTTCGCCGTCCTCATCACGTGGATCGGCCTGCAGAACGAGCTAGGCCCGACGCGGACGCTGCCCCTGGCGATCTTCCTGTCCCTGGTGATCGTGCAGCTCCTCGCGCGGGGCATGACGTCGCCGCTGCGCGACATGACGGCGGCCGTGCAGGCGATGGCCGCGGGCGACTACTCGATCCGCGTGCGCGCCACGAGCCGCGACGAGGTGGGCCAGCTCGCCGAGGCGTTCAACGTCATGGCGGCCGACCTCGACGCCTCCGACCGGGTGCGGCGCGAGCTCATCGCCAACGTGTCGCACGAGCTGCGCACCCCGGTGGCGGCGCTGCAGGCGCAGCTCGAGAACATGGTGGACGGCGTCACCGAGCCGACGCCGTCGGCCCTCGAGCTGTCGCTGGAGCAGACGGAGCGGCTCACCCGCCTGGTCACCTACCTGCTCGACCTGTCGCGCGTGGAGGCCGGCGCGTCCGCGCTGGTGCTCAGCGAGTTCTCCGTGGGCGACTTCCTCGAGGAGTCCGCGCAGGCGATGTCGATGGTCGACGCGGCGAAGGGCCTCAGCTACGTCGTCGACGTCACCCCGCCCGACCTCGCGCTGGAGGCCGACGTCGAGCGGCTGCGCCAGGTGGTCACGAACCTGCTGCAGAACGCGATCCGGCACTCGCCCCACGGCGGCACCGTGCGGCTGGACGCCTACCCGGTGGACGACGACGTCGTCCTCGAGGTGAGCGACGAGGGCCCGGGCATCGCCCCCGAGGACCGCGGCCGCATCTTCGAGCGGTTCGCGAGCGGGGCGGCCGCCGGCCGGCCGCACGCCGCGCCGCCCTCCGGCATGGCGAGCGGCGGCACCGGCATCGGCCTCGCCATCGTCCGCTGGGCGGTCGACCTGCACGGCGGGCACGTGGAGGTCGCCGACACCGACCGCGGCGCGACGATGCGCGTGACCCTCCCCGCGCAGGCCCGACCGGCCCCCGGCGTCACGACCGAGCCCTCGGACTGATCCCCGCCGCGCCCGCGCCTCTCGAGCGAGGGTGATGTTGATCACACTCCTCCGTCACAGGACGGCCCGCGTGGTCCGGACATGACGTCGGAACACGGAGTCATCGGGTCGACCCGAGGAGTCGTTGCCCACCCCATTACCGGACGGTCACGATGCCGCGTCGCGCGCCCGGGAACGGCCGTCTGACGCCGCTCGGCCTCCCCTGTGGGTCGGCCCGGAGGACGTAGGCTGGGACCTGCGCACCGGCGCTGTCGGGCGCATTTCCGGTCGAACGAGTTGCAACTGTGTGAAAGTGGGCGATCCGCGCGTGGTGTCCCCGAAGGACGGGTCAGAGTCGATCAGCGTGGCGAGCGCGTTCGGAGCCAACGAATGGCTCGTCGACGAGCTCTACGAGCAGTACCTGAAGGACAAGAACGCGGTGGACCCCGCGTGGTGGGACTTCTTCGCCGACTACGAGCCGGGTGAGACCAACGGCGCCGCGGCGGAGACCGCCCCGGCGCGGCCCGCCGCCCCGGCACAGCAGGCCCCCGCCCAGCCGGCCTCCGCACCGCAGGCGCCGTCGCAGCAGGCCCCGTCACAGCAGGCCCCGGCCCCCGCGGCTCCGGCCGGCCGGTCGGGCACCGCCGCCGCCGAGGCGGCGAAGTCCGAGCGGAAGGCCGCCAAGCCGGCGCCGGTCCCGGCCGACCCCGAGGTGAGCGCCGTCCGCCCGGTCGCCGAGGCGCTGCCCGCGACCGCGCCCTACGCCGAGGTCGCCAAGTCCTCGCCGAAGGCCACCGAGGACGAGGCCACCGACGACGTGCAGAAGCTGCGCGGCCCCGCCGCGCGCGTCGTCACCAACATGGAGGCCTCGATCGAGGTCCCGACCGCGACGTCGGTGCGCGCCGTGCCCGCCAAGCTCATGGTGGACAACCGCATCGTCATCAACAACCACCTCGCGCGCGGCCGCGGCGGCAAGATCTCGTTCACCCACCTCATCGGGTTCGCGCTCGTCGAGGCGCTCTCCGACATGCCGGTGATGAACGCGCACTACGAGAGCATCGACGGCAAGCCGCACGTCGTGCAGCCCGCCCACGTCGGCTTCGGCCTCGCGATCGACCTCGCCAAGCCCGACGGTTCGCGCCAGCTGCTGGTGCCCAGCGTCAAGAAGGCCGAGGAGCTCGACTTCGCCGGCTTCTGGGCCGCGTACGAGGATCTCGTGCGCAAGGCGCGCGGCGGCAAGCTCGGCATGGACGACTTCGCCGGCACCACGATCTCGCTGACCAACCCCGGTGGCATCGGCACCGTGCACTCGGTGCCGCGCCTCATGTCCGGGCAGGGCACGATCATCGGCGTCGGCGCCATGGACTACCCGGCGGAGTTCGCGGGCGCGTCCGAGGAGCAGCTCGCCCGCATGGGCATCTCGAAGGTCATGACGATCACGTCGACCTACGACCACCGCATCATCCAGGGCGCCCAGTCCGGCGAGTTCCTCAAGGTGCTCGCGAACAAGCTGCTCGGCCTGGACGGCTTCTACGACCGCGTGTTCGCGGCCCTGCGCGTGCCGTACGAGCCCGTGCGCTGGGTGCGCGACAACACCGTGGACGCCGACGTCGAGGCCGCGAAGCCGGCCCGGATCGCGGAGCTCGTCCACTCCTACCGGTCGCGCGGCCACCTCATGGCCGAGACCGACCCGCTCGCCTACCGCCAGCGCAAGCACCCCGACCTGGACATCCAGAGCCACGGCATGACGCTGTGGGACCTGGACCGCCAGTTCCCCACGGGCGGCTTCGGGGGCAAGACCAAGGACACGCTGCGCGACATCCTCGGTCTGCTGCGCGACTCGTACTGCCGCACCATCGGCGTCGAGTACATGCACATCGCCGACCCGGCCCAGCGCAAGTGGCTCCAGGAGCGGCTCGAGTCCGGCTACGCCCGCACCCCCCGCGAGGACCAGCTGCGCATCCTGCGCCGCCTGAACTCCGCCGAGGCCTTCGAGACGTTCCTGCAGACGAAGTTCGTCGGGCAGAAGCGGTTCTCGCTCGAGGGCGGCGAGTCGGTCATCCCGCTGCTCGACGCCATCCTGTCGAAGGCCGCGGAGGGCGGGCTCGACGAGGTCGGCATCGGCATGGCGCACCGCGGCCGCCTCAACGTGCTGGCGAACATCGCGGGCAAGAGCTACGGCCAGATCTTCAAGGAGTTCGAGGGCCAGCTCGACCCGAAGAGCGTGCAGGGCTCCGGCGACGTGAAGTACCACCTCGGCACCGAGGGCGTCTTCACCGCCGAGTCGGGCGCCACGACCAAGGTCTACCTCGCCGCCAACCCGTCCCACCTCGAGGCGGTCGACCCGGTGCTCGAGGGCATCGTGCGCGCCAAGCAGGACCGCATCGACCTGGGCGGCGACGGCTTCTCCGTGCTGCCGATCCTGCTGCACGGCGACGCGGCCTTCGCAGGCCAGGGCGTCGTGCCCGAGGTGCTCAACCTCGCGCAGCTGCGCGGGTACCGCACCGGCGGCACGATCCACGTGATCATCAACAACCAGGTGGGCTTCACCACCGGGCCGTCGTCGTCGCGCTCCACGACGTACGCGACCGACGTCGCCAAGGGCTACCAGATCCCCGTCTTCCACGTGAACGGCGACGACCCCGAGGCCTGCGTGCGCGTGGCCGAGCTGGCCTTCGCCTACCGCGAGCAGTTCGACCGCGACGTCATCATCGACATGGTCTGCTACCGCCGTCGCGGCCACAACGAGGGCGACGACCCCTCGATGACGCAGCCGCTGATGTACAACCTCATCGAGGCCAAGCAGTCGGTGCGCAAGCTGTACACGAAGAACCTCGTGGCGCGCGGCGACATCACGGTCGAGGAGGCCGAGCAGGCGCTGCAGGACTACCAGGCGCAGCTCGAGCGGGTCTTCACCGAGACCAAGTCGGCCGGTAAGGCCAGCACCCCCGACGGCGAGGACGAGATCCTCGGCCTGGAGCGACCGGAGGCGCAGCGCGAGGGCGCCGGCGACATGGTCGGCTGGCAGACGGCGGTCCCGCACGCCGTGCTCGAGCGCGTCGGCGCCGTCCAGGTGTCCGCGCCCGAGGGCTTCACGGTGCACCCGAAGCTCGCCCAGATGCTGCAGAAGCGGCAGCTAATGGCGAAGGAGGGCGGCATCGACTGGGGCTTCGGCGAGCTCGTCGCCTTCGGGTCGCTGCTCATGGAGGGCACCCCGGTGCGCCTCGCCGGGCAGGACTCCCGCCGCGGCACCTTCGTCCAGCGCCACGCCGTCCTGCACGACCGCAACACGGGCGCCGAGTGGACCCCGCTGCTGTACCTGTCGGGCGACCAGGCGAAGTTCTGGGTGTACGACTCCTCGCTCAGCGAGTACGCCGCCCTCGGCTTCGAGTACGGGTACTCGGTCGAGCGCCCGGACGCCCTCGTGCTCTGGGAGGCGCAGTTCGGCGACTTCGTCAACGGCGCGCAGACCGTCATCGACGAGTTCATCTCGTCGGCCGAGCAGAAGTGGGGCCAGCACTCGTCGCTGGTCATGCTGCTGCCGCACGGCTACGAGGGCCAGGGGCCGGACCACTCGTCCGCCCGCATCGAGCGCTTCCTGCAGCTCGCGGCAGAGAACAACATGACGGTGGCGCAGCCGTCCACCCCGGCGTCGTACTTCCACCTCCTGCGCCAGCAGGCGTACGCCCGCCCGCGCCGCCCGCTGGTCGTCTTCACGCCGAAGCAGCTGCTGCGCCTCAAGGCGGCGGCCTCCAGCGTGGAGGACTTCACCACCGGCACGTTCGAGCCGGTGCTCGCGGACACGACGGTGGACGCGGCGCAGGTCGACCGCGTGCTGCTGTGCACCGGCCGCCTGTACTACGACCTGCTCGCCGAGCGCACCAGGCGCGAGGACACCCGGACCGCCATCGTCCGCCTGGAGCAGCTCTACCCGTTCCCGGAGGAGCAGATCCGCGCGCAGCTCGCGCAGTACCCGAACGCCGAGGTCGTGTGGGTCCAGGACGAGCCGGAGAACCAGGGCGCCTGGTCGTTCCTGCACCTGGCGATGCCGGAGGACCTGCCGCGCGTGAGCGTCGTGTCCCGCCCGGCGTCCGCGTCGACCGCCGCCGGCACGGCCAAGCGGCACAAGGAGCAGCAGGAGGTCCTGGTCGCCCAGGCCTTCGACCGCGCGTGATGCCGAGATAGAGAAGGCGTCTCGCCGAGATAGAGAGGGGG
>NZ_JBHVBO010000157.1:0-9857 GCF_042668085.1 Isoptericola sp. NPDC057391
CCGCCACGGCGACCGCCGCCACCGCGGGCACGACGGCCGTGGCGACGGCGGGCACGGCGGCCGCCGCGGGCGCCGCAGTCGGCACGGCGGGCGTCGCCGCCGCCGCGAGCGCGGTCGCCGTCGCGACCGTCGGGGTCGTCACGGTGCTCAACGCGCTCGGCACCGGCGACGAGGCGCCGCCGGCCGCGCCGCCGGCGCCCGTGACCGTCCAGGGCGCCCCGTGGACCCCGCCGGGGGAGCAGCCGGGCGAGGGCGCGGTCCAGCCCGCCGAGGACGACCCGGCCGACCCCGGCGACACCGCCGAGCCCGCCGACCCCACGGCCGACCCGACGAGCCCGACCAACCTGCTCGGCACCACGCTCTTCGCTCCCGTCGCGGACCTCACGGTCACGGCCGCCGCGGTGCCGCTCGAGCCCCGCACGGCGCAGCCCCTGGTGCTGACCGTCGGCAACACGGGGGAGGCGGCAGCGACCGCGGCCGTCGTCGAGGTCGCGCTGCCGGACGGCGTCGACCTGGCGCTGCCGCAGGCGCCGGCCGGCGCCTCCGTCGGCGACGCGCTCGTCGCCGACGCGCTGTCGTGCACCCCGGGGGACGCCGGCGGGCGGACGGCGCGCTGCGCGGTCGGCACGCTCGAGCCGGGCGAGACCCGCGACGTCTCGGTCCCGGTGCGCGCGCACGCCGGCGGCAGCTACGCGATCGGGGCCGCCGTCTGGGCCGAGGGCGTGAGGCGGGAGGACGTCGCCCTGCCGCCCACGACCGTGCGGCCCTACGGCGCCGAGCTCACGGCCTCCGCCGGCGACACGGTCGCGGTGTCGAACCCGGGCGCGGCCTGGGTGCCGGTCGTGGTGCGGAACACCGGCGACCGCCCGGCCGCCGCCTGGTCGGTGGAGCTGGGCGTCCCGGCCGGGCTGCGGCCGGTCACGACCGACGGCGACCTCGTGTGCGTCCCGGGCACGGCGGGCGAGGTGGGGCCCGGCGCAGTCTGGACCTGCGTGGCCGCTCCCGGGTCGGCCCCCTTGGCGCCCGGCGAGCAGCGGTCGGTCCGGCTGCGGGTCGTGGCGGACGGCTCGGCAGCGCCGGGCCAGATGACGGTCTCGGCGGCACCCCGGCTGCCGGGCTCGACGCACACGGTGGGCGGCAACGCCGGGGTGACGGTCGCGCAGTCGTGGGCGGGCGTGGCCTCCGGGGCCCGCGCGGTCGCGGCGCGCTGCACCGCCGTCGGCGGCGTGGGCACGGCGTCCGCCGTGGTCGAGGGCACGTACGTCAACCTCACCGACCAGAGCCTCACGGTGCGGCTCGACGCCGCCGGCGACAGCGCCGCGGGCGGGCAGGTGGTCGCGCCCGGGGCGTCGGTCACCGTGCAGGTGCGCGACGGCCTCCGGGTCCCCGAGGGCGGGGCCACGTGGACGGTCGCGACGACCCTCGGCGGCGAGACCTACCGGACCAGCGTGCCCGCCGGGACGCACGGCTCCGCGGAGTGCTACGACCCGAGCTGGGCCGTCTCGACGTCCGCCGAGACCGTGAACGTCGACGGCCGCCTCCAGGTGCGCGGCACGCTGACCAACACCGGCGACGAGGCGATGCGGGTCGGGATGTCCGCCGCCGGCATCGGCACGGACCACAAGCGGCTCGCGCCGGGGGAGAGCAGCACCTTCGTCGCCACCACGGACCGCACGTCGCTCGCCGCGGGCGCCGCCCGGTTCGAGCTGTACCGCTGGGTGGCCGACCGCGACGGCGACGAGCCCGCCCACGGCGTGGTGCCCGTCGTCGCCCCGACGGCGTCGTACGACGCCGCCGTGCTCGCCCCCGTCGTCGGCGGGCCGGTGACCCTCACCGCGGCCGAGTGCCGCTTCGACGCCTCCGCCGACACGTCGTGGCGCACCGTCGTCGTCCCCGTGGACAACAGCGGCTCCACGCACGCGGTGCGGTTCGCCGTCCCCGGCGCGTCGGGGGACGGGCGTGCCGCGACGGTCGGGGCCGGCGCGACCGGCGTGCTCACGGTGTCCGTGCCCTGGGGCACCCGCCACCTGGCGGTGACGGCCGACGGCCGCGACCTCACCACGGTGGACGTGCCCGACTTCGAGAGCTGCGCCACCGTGGCCTGGCCCGAGGCGGTGGACATCACCGTCGCGACCCAGTGCGTGGACGACCGCGCCCAGCTGGTGGTCGACGTGCGCAACGGCGGCGGCGTGCCCTGGAGGGCGCGGCTCGCGGGCGGCGGGGACGAGCCCGTCGTCGAGCCCGGCTCCAGTGCCTCCCTCACGACGGCACCCGCCGGGCTGACGGCGGAGGCCGGCCACGTCACGGTGCGGCTCACCCGCGAGATCGAGGGACGTCCCCGCTCGGTCGAACGGACCGTCGCGCACGACGCCGTCTCCTGCGTCGTCGTCGACCCGCGGGCGCAGCTCGACGCGGGCGAGGTGCAGGTGAGCAAGGACTGGTGGCGCTCGACGTCCACCCGGCAGGTGTCGGTCGTGCTGGACAACACGGGCTCGTCGGTGCCCCAGGAGTTCACCGTGCAGGGCTCGAACGGCGTGTCCGTCGCGACGACCGTCCCCGCCCGGCAGAGCGTGCGCGCCGACGGCGGCACCGTGAAGGGGCGCGACGGCGCCACCTTCACCGTGCGGGCGGGCGACTGGTCGACCGAGCTCACCGTCGAGACGTTCACCGGCACCAGCGGTTGGTGCGCCGAGCGGCCGCGCTGGGGCGACCGGCCCGAGGTGGGCGACGTCGCGTCGTGGCGCGGCGTGAACTACCGGTACGTGGGGCGTGGTGCGGGGTCGGGAGAGGCCCAGGGACAGGGCCAGGGACAGGCCCAGGCCCAGGGCAAGGGCCGCTGGTCCGACCACCACGGGCGCAGCGCGTGGGAGCGGATCGGGGACTGCGAGTACCGCTGACCGGGCCGGGCCCCCGGAGCGCAGGGGCCTCGGGCGCGATGCGCTCCGTCAGACGATGCCGTACAGCCGGTCCCCGGCGTCGCCGAGGCCGGGCACGATGTACTTCTGGTCGTTGAGCCGCTCGTCGACGGCGGCCACGACGATCTGCACGTCGACGCGCGAGCCGACCGCGTCGTCGAGCACCTTCAGCCCCTCGGGGGTGGCGAGCAGGCACACGGCGGTGACGTCGCGGGCACCGCGCTCCAGCACGTAGTCGATGGCCGCGACGAGCGTGCCGCCCGTGGCGAGCATCGGGTCGAGGAGGAACACCTGCCGGTCGGTGAGGTCGTCGGGCAGGCGGTTCGCGTAGGTGACGGCCTCGTAGGTGGACTCGTCGCGCTGCAGGCCGAGGAAGCCGACCTCCGCCGTCGGGATCATGCGCGTCATGCCCTCGAGCATCCCCAGTCCGGCGCGCAGGATCGGCACCACGATGGGGCTCGGGTCGCTCAGGCGCACGCCCGTGGTCGTGGTGACCGGGGTGCGGATCTCCTTCGGCTCCGTGCGCACGTGCCGCGTCGCCTCGTAGGCGAGCAGGGTCACGAGCTCGTCGACGAGGAGACGGAACGTCGCCGACGGGGTCTTCTCGTCGCGGAGGACGGTGAGCTTGTGGTCCACCAGCGGGTGGTCGGCGACGTGCAGGCGCATGGCCCCACGGTACCGGCGCGAGGGCCCGGGGCACCTCCCGCGGCTAGCCTGGGCCCTGTGACGTCCGACGCCGCGCCCGGCCCCGCTCGACCCGGCCTCGCGCTCCCGTGGGCCGACGGCGAGTTCCCGCCGCACACGGTCAGCCGGCGCCGGGCGGTGTGGGACGCGCTCATGGGGCTGGCGCTGCACGAGGCGTCGCACGCGCTGGCCAGCGACGACGTGCCGGTGGGCGCGCTCGTCGTCGACGCGGACGGCCGGCTCGTCGGCCTCGGCCGCAACCGGCGCGAGGAGACGGGGGACCCGACGGCGCACGCCGAGGTGCTCGCGCTGCGGCAGGCCGCCACCACGCGCGGCGAGTGGCGGCTCGAGGGCTGCACGCTCGTCGTCACGCTCGAGCCGTGCGTGATGTGCGCGGGCGCGCTCGTCGCGGCGCGCGTGCAGCGGCTCGTGCTCGGCGCCTGGGACCCGAAGGCCGGCGCCACCGGCTCCGTCTGGGACCTGGTGCGCGACCAGCGCGCCAACCACGCCGTCGAGGTCGTGGGCGGCGTGCGCGAGGACGAGTGCGGCGGAATCCTGCGAGACTTCTTCGAGTCCCGCCGCTGACGACGACGCCGTGCGGGCCGATGAGTCCCCACGACGACGGAGGTCAGCAGGGCATGGACACGACGGCACGCGCGACGGCACCGAGCGCGGCAGCACCGACCCTCGACGACTACGCCCGGCACAGCGCGTACTCCGACCCCGGCCCGCACGGCGAGCTGCTCCGCGCCGTCGCGCCCACGCCGGCCGCCACGGGGGCCGCGGCGTGCGCGACGATCGTCCACTACCGCGCCGGGCGCCCCGCGCTGACCGACGCCCAGCGCGCCGACATCGACCAGCGGTGGCTCGCGACGATCCTCGAGACCGCCGTCGCCCGCCGGCCGGGGCCGCTCGACGCGCCCCGCGACCTGCCGGAGCAGGTCGCCGGCTGCTGCCGCGACCACACGCTGTTCTCCCTCGGCGTGCTGCGCTCGCACGGCGTGCCGGCCCGGTCGCGGATCGGGTTCGCGGGGTACTTCGAGCCGCCGTTCTTCCACGACCACGTGGTCGTCGAGCACTGGGCGGACGACGGCGCGGGCGGCGGCCGCTGGGTGCGCTGGGACCCGGAGCTGACGCCCCAGGGCGACTGGGGCTTCGACGTCCGCGACATGCCCACCGGTCCGGCGTCCCCGTTCCCCACGGCGGCGGAGGTGTGGCGCGCGATCCGCGCGGGCGAGGTGGACCCGGCGTCGTACGGCGTCGGGCCGGAGCTGCCGGAGCTGGGCGGCCAGGACTTCGTGCGCGGCTACGTGCTGCTCGAGCTGGCGCACCGGATGCGCGACGAGGTGCTGCTGTGGGACGTGTGGGGCGGCACGCCCGACGACGTCCCCGGGGTCGCGGAGCTGTGGGCGCAGGAGGCGGACGGCGCGCCGGCGCCCGAACCCTCGCCCGAGGAGCTCGACGTGCTGGCCGACGAGGTCGCCGCGCTGCTGGTCGCCGCCGACGCGGGCGACGCCGCGGCGGAGGCGGCGCTCGCGGACCGCTATGCCGGCCGGTGGGCCGCGAGGGGGCGCGTCACGACCCTCTCGCCGACCGGCCGCGTCGGGATCACGGACCTGGCCGGCCGCACCACGCGCTGGGCTGTGGCGCCGGCCTGACGGGCACGACGGCCGGGGCCGCGTGAGCATGGCCGTATGGCCGACACCGGAACCGCCGCGTCCGCCGCCCCGTCGTCGCCGGCCCGGACGGGCCCGATCGCCGGGACGCCCGACCAGCCCGTGCTGCGCCGCATCGCCGCGCTGCTCGCGCCGTACAAGGCCCAGCTGGTGCTGGTCGCGGTGGCCGTCGTGGCGGCCGCCGCGCTGACGAGCGTCGCGCCGTTCCTCACCCGTGCCGTGTTCGACGACGCGCTGTTCCCGACGGACGCGGCGGGCCAGGTCGGCGAGCCCGACCTGCGGCTGCTGGGCTGGCTGGTGGCGGGGCTGGTGGCGATCCCGCTGGTCAGCGCGCTCATCGGCGTCGGGCAGACGTACCTCACCACCCGCATCGGCAACGGCGCGATGGCGGACCTGCGCGTGGCGCTGTTCGAGCACCTGGAGAAGATGGAGCTCGCGTTCTTCACCTCCACGCGCACCGGGGACATCCAGTCGCGGCTCGCGAACGACGTCTCGGGCGTGCGCAACGTGCTCACCTCGACGGCGACGTCGATCCTGCAGAACGTCGTCACCGTGGCCGCCGCGTTCGTGTCGATGCTGCTGCTGAGCTGGCAGCTGACGATCATCACGCTGGTGCTCATGCCGGTCTTCGTGGTGATCCAGGTGCGGGTGGGCCGGCGCCGCAAGCGGCTGCAGCGGCGCACGCAGGAGTCGCTGAGCGAGATGACGGCGATCACGGAGGAGTCGCTCGGCGTCTCCGGCGTCCTGCTCGCGAAGGTGTTCAACCGGTCCGACGTCGAGGTGGCGCGCTACCGGCGCGAGAACCGCCGCCAGACGCGGTTGCAGGTGAAGAACGCGATGACCGGTCAGACGTTCTTCTCGATCGTCTCCACGTTCTTCGGGCTCACGCCGGCGATCGTGTACCTGGTGGCGGGGCTGCTCATCAACGGCGGCACGCTCATCGGCGGGGCGGTGCTCACCGCCGGCACGATCGTCGCGTTCACCACCCTGCAGTCGCGGCTCCAGCAGCCGCTGGTCGGCCTCATGCGCGTGACGCTCGACGTGCAGACCTCGTTCGCGTTGTTCTCGCGGCTGTTCGAGTACCTCGACCTCGAGCCCGCCATCACCGACCGGCCGGACGCGCGGGTGCTCGACAAGGCGGCCACGCGCGGCGAGGTGGAGCTGCGCGACGTGTGGTTCCGGTACCCCGAGGCGCGCGACGTCTCCGCCCCGCCGGCGCGGCCCGGCGGTGGGCCCCGTCCCGCGGGCCGGCGCTCGGGCCGCGGCTACCGCGCCCTCGAGGTGCCCGTCGTCGCGGCGCTCACCGACCCCGCCGCCGCCCACGTGGTGTCCGCGGCGTCGGCGCCCGGGCTGGCGGCGGCGGTGCCGGTCGAGGACGACCCCGCCCCTCCGCCGCCGGACCACCCGGCGGGCGCGAGCGGCGACGCCGACGGCTGGGCGCTGCGGGGCGTGTCGCTGCGGGTGCGGCCGGGCCAGCTCGCCGCGCTGGTGGGGCCGTCGGGCTCGGGCAAGACGACGCTCACGTACCTGGTGCCGCGGCTGCACGAGGTGACGCGCGGCGCGGTGCTGGTCGACGGCACGGACGTGCGCGACGTGACCTTGGGCAGCCTCGCCGACGTCGTCGGGATGGTGACGCAGGAGCCGTACCTGTTCCACGGCACCATCACGGAGAACCTGCGCTACGCCCGCGCGGACGTCACGGACGCGGAGATCGTGGAGGCGTGCCGCGCGGCGAACATCCACGACCGGATCATGAGCTTCGCCGACGGGTACGAGACGGTGACGGGGGAGCGGGGCTTCCGCCTGTCGGGCGGCGAGAAGCAGCGGCTGTCCATCGCGCGCGTGCTCATCAAGGACCCGCGGATCCTCATCCTCGACGAGGCGACGTCCGCCCTCGACACCGCCACCGAGCGCCTCGTGCAGGGCGCGCTGGAGCGGGCGATGGCCGACCGCACCACGTTCGCCGTCGCGCACCGGCTGAGCACGATCATGAACGCCGACGTGATCTTCGGGATCGCCGACGGCCGCCTCGTCGAGCAGGGCACGCACGCCAAGCTGCTGGAGCGCGGCGGCCTGTACGCCCGGCTCTACGAGGAGCAGTTCGGCGGCGGCACGGTGGAGGCGCGGCTCGAGGACTGCGTGCAGTTCGCCGACGGGACGACCATCCCGCGCCGCGGCGTGCACCCGCGGCCGGACGTGCGGGTCTGACGAGGCCGGAGCTACAGCGCCGCGACCCGGACGCCGAAGACGTCGCGCAGCGCGCGCCGCGCGGCGTGCCAGCCGCCCATGCCGTGGACGCCGGGGCCGGGCGGGGTGGACGCCGAGCAGAGGTAGACGCCGCCGGCCGCGCGGTAGGGGTTCGCGCGCAGCGTGGGGCGCGAGAACATCTGCCACATCGTCGCGGCGCCGGCGGAGATGTCTCCGCCGACGTAGTTCTGGTTGTGCTCCGCCATGGCGGCGGCGGGGATCGCGCGCGCGCCGACGACGACGTCGCGGAACCCGGGCGCGAACCGCTCGATCTGTGCGGTGACCATCTCCGTGACGTCGACGTCGGACCCCGCGGGCACGTGGGTGTACGCCCACAGGGGGCGCAGCTCGGCGTTCCCGGAGACGACGCGGCGGGACGTGTCGACCACGGACGGGTCGCTGACCAGGCACACGGGCCGCTCGGCGTGGCGGCCGGCGGCGACGGCGTTCTCGGCCGCGGCCATCTCCGCCCGGGTGCCGCCCACGTGCACGGTGCCCGCCCGGCCGACCTCGGGGTCCGCCCAGGGCACCGGGCCGGACAGCACGTAGTCGACCTTGGCGGCGGCGTTGCCGTGCCGGAACGCGCCCAGCGCGCGGCGCAGGCTGGGCTCGACGGCGGGACCGAGCACGTCGAGCAGGGTGCGGGGCGTCGTGTCGAACAGGACGGCGCGCGCGGCGGGCAGGTCGGCCGGCGTGCGCACCCGGTGGCCGGTCACGACCGTGCCCCCGTGGGCCTCGAGGTCCGCGCGCAGGGCGGCGACGATCGCGCCCGAGCCCCCGCGCGGGACGGCCCAGCCGCCGTCGAACCGCCCGTCCCGGCCGGGCGTGGCGTGCGCCAGGGCGCCCAGCAGCAGCGCGGTGCCGGCGCCGGAGAGCGAGGGCAGCGGGGTGATGGTGTGCGCGGCGACGCCGGTGAGCAGCGCGCCGCCGTCGCCGGAGAACCGGGCGTCCCACGCCTGGGTGCCCTGCTCGAGCAGCGCCAGCCCGAAGCGGACGGCGCCCGCCCCGGCGCGCAGCGGGTCGGGGGCGTCGAGGATCCCGGGCGGCACGGACCGCCTGTCGCCCATGCCGACGGCGACCACGGCCTCCCACTGCTCGGCCAGCGGCCCCATCAGGGAGCGCCACGCGGCGCCGTCGGGCCCGAGACCCTCGGCGGTGCGCTCCAGGTCGCGGTACGCGACGGCGGCGCGCCCGCCCGGCAGCGGCTGCGCATAGGACACCTCGGGCGTGAGGAGCTCGACGCCGTGCGCCCGCAGGTCGAACGCGCGGAAGAACGGCGACGCCCACGCCATCGGGTGCACGGCCGAGCACAGGTCGTGCACGACGCCGGAGGGCAGGCCCGCGAGCAGGTCGCCGTCGTCGCCGGGCGCGAGCGTCCGGGCACCGCCGCCGACGGTCTCGTTGGCCTCCAGCACCGTCACGGACAGCCCGGCCCGGGCGAGCGTGACGGCGGCGGCGAGCCCGTTGGGGCCGGAACCGACCACGACCGCGTCGTCCACCGCGTCCTCCTTCGCCGCCGGCGCGCACCGCGTCGCGCCGTCCCGTCGATCCTTCACCCGCTCGGACACCCTGTCACGGCCGCCGCGGCGGTGGGACGCGCGAGGTCGGGAGATCCCTACCCCGATCTCGTGGGCGACCTGGCTGCCCGCGGGCGGCCGCGTCGCCCTAGTCTCGAGGTCATGACCAGCACGGACGTCGCCGCGGGCGGCGTGGACGCCGCCCCGGCCCTGAGCTCGCGGGCCGGGCTGCTGCGCGCGCCGGTCGACCCGGCCACGGTCCGCGCCGTCGCGCAGCTCGCCGTGGGGGCGGTATGGCTGGCGAGCGCCGGCGTGGCCGTGTGGATGCTGGTCCTGGTGTCGTCGGTCCTCGTGCCGGTCCTCGGTCTCGGCCTCCTCGCGCTCGGCGTGGCGCTGCCCGTCGCCCGCTGGTTCGCCGCGCTCGAGCGGGGGCGGCTCGCTGCCCAGACGGGTGTCGTCGTGCCGGGTCCGAGGCTCGGGGCGGCCGGCTTGCCGCGGTCGTGGGCCGGCTTCCGGGCCACGCTGCGCGACGGCCGGGCGTGGGCGGCCGCGGGGTACGCGGTCGTCGCGATGCTGCTGTGCACGGTCTTCCTCCTCGCGGTGGTGACCCTGGTCGGCGGTGCGGCCGCGCTCGTCGTCGTGCTGGCACGGGGTGGGGCCGGCGCGGCCGGCGGCACTCCTGGGCTGGCGTGGCCGGTCGCGCTGGTCGTGGGCGCCGTCGGCGCCGCGCTCCTGCTGTGGCTCGGGGCGGCCGTCGCCCAGGCGGGCACCGCCCTCGTCCTGGCGCTGGCGCGGGCGTGCCTCGGCCCGTCCGCGGC
>NZ_JBHVBO010000158.1:0-9810 GCF_042668085.1 Isoptericola sp. NPDC057391
GTGTCGCGACAGGCTCGACCGGCGTCTCGGCCGGCGTCGGATCAGCTGACCCGGCGGCGGTAGGAGACGATCGCGAAGACGTAGGCGACCACGAAGATGCCGACCAGCCAGGCGAGAGCGACCCAGATGTCGTTGCCGACGGGCTGCTCGGCGAACAGGGCCCGGATGGAGTTGACGATGGACGTCACGGGCTGGTTCTCGGCGAACCAGGCGACCGGGCCCGGCATCGTGTCGGTCGGCACGAAGGCCGAGCTGATGAACGGCAGGAAGATCAGCGGGTAGCTGAAGGCGCTCGCGCCGTCGACGGTCTTCGCCGAGAGGCCCGCGATGACGGCGAGCCACGTCAGGGCGAGGGTGAACAGGACGAGGATGCCTGCGACCGCGAGCCAGGCCCCGAACGACGCCCCGGTGCGGAAGCCCATGGCGAACGCGACGCCGATGACGATCGCGAGCGAGGCCAGGTTCGCCACGAGCGACGTGAGGACGTGTCCCCACAGCACGCTCGACCGCGCGATCGGCATCGACTGGAACCGCTCGAAGATGCCGCCCTGCATGTCGAGGAACAGCCGGTACGCGGTGTAGGCGATCCCGGAGGCCACCGTGATCAGCAGGATGCCGGGCAGCATGTAGTTGATGTACGACTCGTCGGACCCGGTGTTGATGGCGCCGCCGAAGACGTAGACGAAGATGAGCATCAGCGCGATCGGCGTCACCGCGGTGGTGATGATCGTGTCCGGGCTCCGCAGGATGTGACGCAGCGACCGACCGGTGAGGGTGCCGGTGTCGGCGAGGACGTGGGTGGTCATCGGGATTCCTTCTCGGTACCGGTCGTGCCGACGAGCGAGAGGAAGACGTCCTCGAGGGACGGCTGCTTCTCGACGTACTCGACCTGGGCGGGCGGGAGGAGCTGCTTGAGCTCGGCGAGGGTGCCGTTCTGGATGATCGTTCCCTGGTGCAGGATGGCGATCCGGTCGGCGAGCTGCTCGGCCTCGTCGAGGTACTGCGTGGTGAGCAGCACCGTGGTGCCGCCCTGGGCCAGCTTCTTGACCGTGTCCCACACCTCGATGCGCGCCTGCGGGTCGAGGCCGGTGGTGGGCTCGTCGAGGAAGATGATCGGCGGGTCGCCGATGAGGCTCATGGCGATGTCGAGCCGACGGCGCATGCCGCCGGAGTACGTGCCGGCGCGCCGGCCGCCCGCGTCGGTGAGCGAGAAGCGGTCGAGCAGCTCGTCCGCCACCGCGTGCGGGTTCGTCAGGTGGCGCAGCTTGGCGACGAGCACGAGGTTCTCGCGGCCGGTGAGGATCTCGTCGACGGCGGCGAACTGGCCGGTGAGGCTGATCGACTCGCGCACGTCGCCGGGCTTCGCCGCGACGTCGAACCCGTGCACGACGGCGGTGCCGGCGTCGGCCCGCAGGAGCGTCGACAGGATGCGCACCAGCGTGGTCTTGCCGGCGCCGTTGGAGCCGAGCAGGGCGAAGATGCTCCCGGCGGCGACGTCGAGGTCGACCCCGCGCAGCACGTGCAGCTCGCCGAACGACTTCTCGATGCCTTGGACGTGGATCGCCGGCCCGCGGGCCTGGTCGGTGGTCATGCTGTTCCTCCTTGGTCGTGTCTCTCGCGGTGTCAGGGCCGGCGGACGATGACGTCGCCGAACCCGGTGCTGGCGTGGATCTCCGCGGTGGCCTCGTCGTCGACGGGCCCCTCGGTGGGGGTGAGCTGGTTGCGGACCGTGCCGTGCTCCGAGGCGAGGTCCAGGTAGGCGGCGGTGCCCTGCGGCACCCCCACCTCGATCGAGCCGAACGAGGTCGTGAGCGTGGCGCCGCCGGACTCGAGGTTGTTCACGCGGATGCCGCCGTGGGCGGACTTCGCGGTGACGGTGCCGCGCACCTGGCTCACGACGATGTCGCCGTGGGCGCCGTGCACCTCGAGGGCGCCCGTGACGGAGCCGACCGTGGTCGTGCCGTTGGAGGCCCGGACCGTCACCTCGCCGGCTGCCTCGCCGACGCGGACGGAGCCCGCGCTGACCTTGATGTCGGCGGGGCCGGAGACGCGGTCGACGACGACGGAGCCCGCGGACGCCTTGACGTCGAGCCGCTCCACCACGTCCAGCCGGACGTCGGCGACCGAGGCCGCCATCTCGACGGCGCCGAGCGCCCCCTCCGCGTACACGGAGCCGGTCTTGCCGCGCAGCGACGAGCCCGTGGGCAGCTCGACGGAGATGTCGGCCGTGCCGGCGGCGAACGGCAGCACGAACTGCTTCCACGAGCCGGGGTAGGTGATCGCGATGGTGTCACCGTCGCGGTCCACGCGGATCTGCTCGGCGGCGCGGACGCTGCCGGACTTCCGGGGGTCCGACGGGAGGACGGTGACGACGACGTCGTCGCGCTCGGAGGCGACCACGTGCAGGTTGGCGAACGGCACGTCCACGACGAGCGGGACGGGCTGGGTGACGGCGAAAGTGGGCATGACGGGGCTCCAACGGTGGTGTCGTTGTGGTGTCAGTGCTGGGGTCTGGGAGACGAGGTGGCGTGGCGCGGGTGGTGCGGTCAGCGCACCCAGCCGGTGATGCGGCCGGGGCTCTGGCCCGTGCTGCGCTGCTGCGACCGGGCCTGCGCGGCAGGCCGGCCGGGCTGCTCGAGCGCGGCGGCGACGGCCCGCACGAGCCACGTGTTGACGGAGACGCCGTCGCGCGCGGCGGCAGTCTCGGCCTGCGTCTTGAGGTGGTCCGGCAGACGGAGGGTGGTGCGGGTGGTGGAGCCGCCCTCGAGGTCGACGCTCACCGAGAAGCCCGGGCCGTTCGCCTCCAGGGTCGAGCCGGACGAGGGCGCGGACGCCGGCTCGGTCGGCGTGGTCGGTGCGGTGACGACGAACTCGGGCGAGCCGCCACGGAGACGGATGTCGACCGAGCCGGGGGCCAGCTCGGCGGAGATCTCCCCCGCCGCGTCCGCCAGCGCCTCGAGCAGCACCAGCCGGGCGGCGGCGTCGAGCGGGGCGGTCAGGCGGGAAGCCAGCTCCCGCGCCTCGTCCCCGCCGGCGGCGGCTGCGGTGCCGAGCTGCTGCTGCAGCTCGTCGACGTATCTCGTGAGGTCCATGGCTCCACTATGACACCACGATGGTGTCACCGCAAGCCCTTTGACGTCATTTCTGGTGTCAGATCTGACGCGCCTTGGCGTCACAGCCCCGCGTGGGGGCGTCGTCGCAGGTCAGGGGTGGTGCTCGCGCAGGATGCGCACCGCCCTCGGCCCGACGCCGTGCAGGGCGAGGAGCTCGGCGTCGGTTCGCGCGGCGACCTCGGCGAGGGTCGTGACACCAGCGCCGGCGAGGGCCCTCGTGGCCGGGCGGCCGATGGCGGCCGGCAGGTCGCCCACCTCCCCCGGCTCGGCGACGTCGGCCGCCGCGAGCGCGGCCGTGAGCCGGCGCGGCGCGCGGGCGAACCAGGCGCGCCGCACCCAGTGGTTGAGCTGCTGCCCGTCCAGGGCGGCGAGCGGGAGCCGAGCCCCGAGCAGCGTGGTGCCGCGCATCAGCGGCTCCGCCCCGGCGACGGCGGCCACGGCGGCGTCGACGTCGTCCGGCGCGAGGTGCAGCTGGACGACGCCGTCCCGCGTCACCGACGCGAAGCCCTTGTCGCGCACGGTGAAGGACACCATGCCGAAGTGCGTGCCCTCCGCCGTCTCGGGCAGGGCGAGGGCGGCCTGGCGCAGCTGGGCGACGGTCGTCATCCCGTCACCCTGCCACGGCGGTTAGCGTGGCGTCGTGACCAGATCCCCGCAGGGCCCCGACGCCGCCGCGCGCGGCGTGCGCCTCTTCGACGACGTCCGCCCCGACGAGGCCGACCGCGCCTACCTGCCCGGCATGAGCAGCGCCTGGAAGATGCCCTGGTACGACGTGCAGAGCTGGTGGCGCCGCGCCGGGCGGCTGCACCGCCGCACCGTGGAGCTCGCCGGGATCGCGCCCGGGCAGCGGGTCCTCGACGTCGGCTGCGGCACCGGCAACCTCTCGCTCGCGGTGCTCCGCGCGGTGCCCGACGCCGCGGTGACCGGCCTCGACCCGGACGGCTCCGCCCTGCGTCGCGCGGCGCGCAAGGCGCGACGGCGGCGGGTGGGGCGGCGCGCGGGGGGGCACGGCTCGCTCACTCTGGTGCGGGGCTTCGCCGACCGGCTGCCGGCCCCCGACGCCGGCGTCGACCACGTGCTCTCCTCGCTCGCCCTGCACCACGTGCCGATGGACGAGAAGCGCCGGTTCGCCGCCGAGCTCGCGCGCGTGCTGCGCCCCGGCGGCACGGTCACGATCGCGGACCTCGACGCGCCCGGGCACGACGACGGTCACGGGCACGGGCACGGCCAGGGGCACGGCGGGCACGGTCACGACGGTCACGGCGGACACGGGCACGGCGGGCGTGGTCACCACCACGAGATCGGGGCGAACCAGCACCGGGAGGACAACGCCGACGGCGGCATCCAGCGCCTGCTGACCGACGCCGGGCTGACGGACGCGCGGGAGGTCGGGCGCGCGACTTTCATGGACACGCCCGTGATGTGGGTGCAGGCGCGCCGCCCCTGAGGCCGTTCACCGGCGACCGGCTCACGACCTCCCGGCGTCGGCCTCGGCGGCGACGAACTCCGGCGGCGGGGCGAACTGCGAGAGCACGAGGTCGGCGCCGAACGGGTCGCGGATCGTCGCCTCCCGGGTCCACTCGGTGTCCTCGGTCGCGTGCACGACGGCGCCGGCCCGCTCGGCGGCCTCGGCGGCGGCGTCGCGGTCGGCCACGGCGAACACGACGGACCAGTGCGCCGGCCCGTCGGCGGGCAGCACCCCCGCGACGACGTCCGAGAACCCCGGCGGGACGAACTCCTGCCGCTCGTGGATGGCGGGGTCCACGGTGCGGGCCAGGTGGTCGCCGTACCCGGGCACGCGCGCCATGCCCGCGCCCAGGTCGTCGCTGCGCTCCCAGCCGAGCAGCGGCCCGTAGAACCGCAGCGCCGCGTCGACGTCGGGGGTGAGGAGGTTGCTGAAGTTCCAGGTGCCGGGCTCGTTGACGCGCTGCGCACCCGCGCGGGTGCCGGCCTGCCAGAGCCGGCTGGGTGCGCCCTCCGGGTCGACGATGCGCGCCATCCACCCCGCGGCCTGCCCGGGCGGGCCCACCTGCTGCGGGGGCGAGCTCACCACACCGCCCAGCTCGGCGACGCGAGCCGCTGCCGCCTCGAGGTCGTCGACGGCGAGGTACGTGTGCCACGCGGGCTCGCCGTCGTACCCCGGGTCGGGTGTCGCGACGGCCGCGATCGCCGTCGCGTCGGTGCCGTCCCACGACGCCACGGCGTACCGCCCGGGCGCGCCCGGTGGGAGCTTCTCGGTGAACCGCCAGCCGAACAGCGCGCCGTAGAACGCGAGGGCGGCATCGACGTCCGCGGTCTCCAGGTCGATCCAGCTCGGGGTCCCGTGCGGGTACGTCCGCTGTGTCATCTCCCCAGGCTGCACCGGCCCACCGACACCTCGCCCGGCGACACCGACCGTTCATCCACAGGTCGCCCCACCCCTCTTCCGCCCGCGCCGCCGGCTCCCTACCGTGACGTCATGACCGCTCACCGCATGCTCGCCCGACGCCGCGCCGTCCGCCGCCCGACGGTCGCCCTCGCCGCCGCGATGTCCCTCGGCGCAGGCCTCGCCGTGGCGCCGCTCGCCGCGAGCGCCCACGACGGGCACGGGAGCCACGGGCATCCCCACGACCGCTCGCTGCGCGTGGCGACGTACAACCTGTCGCTGAACCGCGCGACGGAGGGCGAGCTGCAGGCCGACCTGGCCACGGGCGACGACCCGCAGGCCCGCACGGTCGCGGAGGTGATCCAGCGCGCGGACCCGGACGTCGTCCTGCTCAACGAGTTCGACTACGACGCCGCCCACTCGAGCGTGGACCTCTTCCGCGAGAACTACCTCGAGGTGCCGCATGGCGGCGCGGACCCGGTGCGCTACCGCTACGCGTACACCGCGCCGTCGAACACGGGGATCCCCAGCGGGTTCGACCTCAACGACGACGGCACGTTGGGCGGCGACGACGCCTTCGGGTTCGGCGAGTTCGAGGGCCAGTACGGCATGGTGGTGCTGTCGAAGTACCCGATCGACACCCGGAACGTGCGCACGTTCCAGCACTTCCTGTGGAAGGACATGCCGGGCGCGCTGCTGCCGGACGACCCGACGACGCCGGAGCCCGCGGACTGGTACTCGCCCGAGGAGCTCGACGTCGTGCGGCTGTCCAGCAAGTCGCACTGGGACGTGCCGGTGCGCGTGAGCGGGCGGACCGTGCACGTGCTGGCGTCGCACCCGACGCCGCCCACGTTCGACGGCGCGGAGGACCGCAACGGCCGGCGCAACCACGACGAGATCCGGTTCTGGGCGGACTACGTCACGCCCGGCAAGGCGTCGCGGTACGTGTACGACGACGAGGGCCGGCGCGGCGGGCTGAAGCCCGGCGAGCGGTTCGT
Source organism: Isoptericola sp. NPDC057391 (assembly GCF_042668085.1). NCBI lineage: Bacteria > Bacillati > Actinomycetota > Actinomycetes > Micrococcales > Promicromonosporaceae > Isoptericola > Isoptericola sp. NPDC057391. The sequence continues at coordinate 6,477 of NZ_JBHVBO010000158.1, forward strand.
GGTGCTGGGCGACCAGAACGCCGACCCGCTCGACGGCGACTCGGTGGACGCGGCGATCGACCAGCTCCTGGACCATCCGCGGGTCACGGACCCGCACCCGACGTCGGACGGTGCGGTCGAGGCCGCCGCCCTGCAGGGCGGCGCCAACGCAACGCACCGGGGCGACCCCGCCCTCGACACGGCGGACTTCGCGGACACCGCGCCGGGCAACCTGCGGGCCGACTACGTGCTGCCGTCGAAGGACCTGCGCGTGCGCGACGCCGGCGTGTTCTGGCCGACGCGGTCCGACCCGCTGTCGCGGCTCACGGGCACCTACCCGTTCCCGTCGAGCGACCACCGGCTGGTGTGGGTGGATCTCCGCGTCGGCTGATCGCGCCCGCCCCGCGCCTGCGGCGCGGGGAAGGTGCCCGGGGAATCACCCGGGCTTCACCCTCGGCCACGCCCGCCGAGGGTGGCGAGCGCGCGGGAGCGCTCGCACGCTCGAAGGTGCTGTGCAGTCACCTGCCACCCACCGCCGAGCACTGGAGACCCCATGAGACGCGCCCTCACCGCGGCCGCCGCAGCAGCGACGGCGCTGCTGCTCGCCGCGACGCCCGCCGCCGCGCACGGCGGCAAGCCCTCGCCGAGACCGCCCACGATCACCGACCTGGCCACGGACCTGGTCTCGCCGCTCAGCGCCGCCGCCGGCGCGCACGGCACGTCGTACGTGACGCAGAACTTCGCCGGCCTGCTCACCGAGGTCGACCGGCGCGGGCGGACCTCCGTCCTCCACGCCTCCGCGAACGGCGAGGAGGTGGGCGGCGTCTCCTACCGCGACCGGACCCTCACCTTCACCGAGACGTCGTACGACGAGCAGGGCAACCCCGCCGGGTCGACCCTCCGCACGCTGCGGCTGGACCGGCACGGCGACCCGGCAGGGCCCGCCCGCACGGTCGCGGACCTCCGCGCGTATGAGAACGACCGCAACCCCGACGGCCGGGTCACGTACGGCTTCCGCAACCTTCCGGCGTCATGCCTCGAGCAGATGCCCGAGGGCTTCCCCGCCGAGTACACCGGCATCGAGGACTCCCACCCCTACGCGACCACGCGCGCCTGGCGCACGACGATGGTCGCCGACGCCGGCATGAACGCGATCCTCTCCGTGAGCGACCGGGGCCGGATCCGGACGGTCGCGGTGCTGCCGCCGCAGCCGGCCGTCGTCCCGCCGGAGGTCGTCGCGGCGTGGGGCCTGCCGGCGTGCGCCGGCGGACGCACCTACTGGTTCGAGTCGGTCCCCACCGACGTCGAGGTCGGCCCCTGGGGCCAGCTCTACGTCACCACGCTGCCCGGCGGTCCGGAGGACGACAGCCTCGGCGCGCGCGGCGCGGTCTACCGCGTCAACCCGCTGACCGGGTCGGTGCGCGAGGTGGCGGACGGCTTCGTCAGCGCGACCAACCTGGCCGTCTCGCCGCGCGGCGACGTCTACGTCGCCGAGATGTTCGGCGGCCGCCTCAGCCAGGTGAAGCACGGCGGCCCGCGCACGGTCGTCGAGGTGGGCGCACCGGGCGCCGTCGAGTGGTCGGACGGCGACCTGCTGGCCACGGCCGACGCGTTCAGCCCCGACCCCCAGGCCCCGCCCGCGGGCCGGCTCGTGGAGGTCGACCTGACCCGGTCGCACTGGCACGGCCACGGCCGCTGACCGGGCGGGGCTCAGCCGGCGGGGACCGCGACCTGCTCGCGCCCGGGCACCCCGTCCCAGACGCGGATGTCCTCGTACCGCACGCCCGAGAGTGTCCGGACGACGTCACGTGCCTCGTCCGTGGCGTCGTCCGGGTCGCCGCCGGCCCGCAGGCGGTCGAGCTCGTCGACGAGCCGCGCGTGGGTCTGCCGCGTGAGCCGGAAGGTGCGCGCGACCACCAGGGCGGCGCCGATGAGCACCGCGACGCCGAGGGAGAGGATCACGACGATCATCGTCTGCGCGCCGGCGGGCTGCACCGTCTGGCCGTCGACGTAGCCGGACGCCTCGAGGAACACGCCGGCGAGCATCGTCGCGACGGCGACCGTCGACTTCCGGACGAACGTCATCACCGCGGCGAAGACGCCCGCGCGCTTCTTGCCGGTGACGACCTCGTCGATGTCCGGGACGAACGGGAACACGTTCCAGGGCACGAAGACGAACACGGCCCGGCCCACCTGGTAGACGACGCCGAGGATCATCAGCCAGACCAGCGGGTTCGCCGGCGAGAGCGTGGCGACCGCGTACCAGCCCAGCGACGTCGCCAGGACGACCGAGAAGCCGATCGTCCACAGCGACCGCGGACTGATCCGCGTGATCAGCCAGCCGGCGAGCACGGTGACGAGGATGCCGACGAGGCTCATCGACTGGATCGTCCCGGCCGCGGCGGCCGTGAGCCCGACCACCGACACCACGTAGTACACGAACACCGTGCTCCAGGTGTCCATGGCCGTGAACGACAGCAGGTAGATCGCGAGGTGCTTGCGGAAGGTCTTGATCCGCAGCGTCGACAGGTACTGGCGCAGCACCGTGGTCAGGCTGATCCGCTCGCGCTCGGCGGCGGGCACCTCGTCGCGCGAGACGAACGTCTCCCAGGTCGTGCCCCAGCTGATGAGGATCGCCGCGACGAAGACCGCCGCGAAGATGATCCCGTTGACGAGGAACGGCGTCGGCGAGTCCTCGCCCAGGGCCTTGAACAGCTCGGCCGGGACGAAGGTCGCCAGGAAGGTCGCGAGCCCGGAGATCACGAGCCGCGCCGTCGACATCTTGGTGCGCTCGTCGTAGTCGGTCGTCATCTCGTTCGGGAGCGTCTCCCACGGGATGAGGACGAGGGCGATGACCAGCTCGAACATCAGGTACACCGCGAGGTAGTACCAGTACCCCATGCCCGCCACCCACAGGAGCGCGAACGTCACCATCAGCGGCGCGCCCACCAGCATGAGCAGGTGCCGGCGCCCGAACCGCTGCCCCAGCCGGGTGCGGTACAGCTCGTCGGTGAGGTGGCCCAGGGCGAGGCTGACGACGGCGTCGACGACCTTGGCGATCGCGAGGATGGACGCGGCCTGCACCGCGTTGAGCCCGCCGTACGTCGTGAGGAAGAACAGGAGCCAGGCGCCGATGATGGCGAGCGCTCCCCCGCCCATGAGGTCGGTCATCCCGAACGTGATCGCCCGGCCGATCCCGATCGTGCCGCGGGGCGTGTAGACGCGGCGGTGGCGGTGCTCGTCGTGCATGGTCGTGCCTCTCGGTTCTTGCGTCGTTGCTCGAACTCGCACCGCGGGCCGGTGCGTCGTCGCGGGCCGGGCTCGCCGACCGCGCGCCCGCCGGGCCGGTCGGGAC
>NZ_JBHVBO010000159.1:0-9654 GCF_042668085.1 Isoptericola sp. NPDC057391
CGGTGCCCCCGGTGCCCCCCGTGCCCGCGACGACGCCCTCGTCAGCCACGCAGCACCGCCCCGACGCGCTCGGTCGCCGCGGCGACGACGCCCTCGCGGACGGCACGCACGTCGTCGGCCGTCAGGGTGCGGTCGGCGGCGCGCAGCCGCACCGAGTAGGCGAGCGACTTCTTGCCCGCGCCCACCTGCTCGCCGGTGAAGACGTCGAACAGGCGCGCGTCCTCCAGGAGGGGCCCCGCGCCGGCCACGACGGCGGCGCGCACGTCGGCCGCGGGCACGCTCGCGTCCACGACGAACGCGAAGTCCTCCTTGGCCGCCGGGAACGCCGACACCGGCTCGGCCACGACCGGGGCGCCCCCGCCCGCGGCGATCAGCGCGCCCAGGTCGAGCTCGAACGCCGCCGCCCGGGCGGGCAGGCCCAGGGCCTCGACGACCTTGGGGTGCAGCTCGCCCGCGTGCCCGACGACGGCGCCGTCGGCCAGCGTCAGCGCCGCGCAGCGCCCGGGGTGCCACGGCATCGTGCCGGAGTCGGCCCGGACCGTGACCTCCGCGCCCGCACGCTCGGCGACGAGCCGGGCGGCGTCGAGGGCGTCCGCCCAGTCGGCCGCACGGCCGTCGCCCCACCAGCCGGCGGGCACCGCCCGGCCGGCCAGCACGCCCGCGACGTGCCTCGGCTGGTCGGGGACGGCGGACACCAGCGCCGCCAGGTCCTCGTCGGACGGGCGCACGCCGACGGGCAGCTGCGGCGGGGCCGGGGTGCCCGGCGTCGGCCGCGTGACCAGGCCGATCTCGAAGACCGCCACGTCGGGCAGGCCGCGCGAGACGTTCCGGCGCGCGGTCTCGAGCAGCGTCGAGAGCAGGTCCGCGCGCAGGGACGGCCGGTCGTCGGCCAGCGGGTTGGCCAGGCGCAGCGTGGTGCGGCGGACGTCCTCGTCGGGCAGCCCGAGCGCGTCGAGGTCGGCCTCGCCGACGAACGGGTAGGACAGCACCTCGACGAGACCGGCCTCCGCGAGCGCGCGCGCCACCGACCGACGGGCCCGCTGCTCCGGGGTGAGGCCGCGCCCGCCCGGGGCGGCCGGGAGCACGGACGGGATCTGGTCGTAGCCGGCGATCCGCACGACCTCCTCGACCAGCGCGGCCGGCTCGGTGAGGTCGGGACGCCACGACGGCGGCGTCACGCGGACGGCGTCCACGCTGGCCCCGGCGACGGCGTCCGTGACGACGCAGCCGATCTGCTCGAGGATGCCGACCACGGTGGCCCGGTCGTACTCCACGCCCGACAGCCGCGTGGGCAGGCTGACGTCCAGGCGCACCGGCTTGGGGGCGGTCGTGGTGTCGAGGTCGCTCACGGCGCCGTCCGCGGTGCCGCCGCCCAGCTCCACGAGCAGGTCGACCACGCGCTGCGCCGCGACCGCGGGCAGGCGGGGGTCCACGCCGCGCTCGAACCGCTTGGCGGCCTCGGACGGCAGCCGGTGCCGTCGCGCCGTGCGGGCCACGGTGATCGGGTCGAAGTGGGCCGCCTCGACGAGCACGTCGGTCGTGGTGGCGCTCACCTCGGAGGAGGCGCCACCCATGACGCCCGCCAGGCCGAGCACCCGCGCTCCGCGCTCGCCCGCGGGCGAGTCGGTGATGAGCAGGTCCTCGGCGTCGAGCGCGCGGTCGACGTCGTCGAGCGTGGTCAGGCGCTCCCCCGGTGCCGCGCGGCGGACCACGATCGGCGCAGCCACCCGGTCGAGGTCGTAGGCGTGCAGCGGCTGGCCCAGGTCGAGCATGACGTAGTTGGTGACGTCGACGGCCAGGGAGATGGCGCGCATCCCCGAGCCCTCGAGGCGACGCTTCATCCACGGCGGGGTGGGCGCGGCCGGGTCGATGCCGCGCACGACGCGCGTGACGAACCGGTCGCAGCCGACCTGCCCGTGGATCGGTCCGGCGTCGTCGACCTCGACGGCGAACCCGTCGGCCGTGGCGGCCGGCGGGGGCGTGACGAGGTTCTGGGCCAGGCCCCGGTCGGTGAAGCGGGCTCCCGTGGAGTGGGCGTACTCGCGTGCCACGCCGCGGTAGCTGAACGCGTACCCGCGGTCCGGGGTCACGTTGATCTCGAGCACCTCGTCGCCGAGGCCGAGCAGGGCGATCGCGTCCTGGCCCGGGGTGAGCTCGGCGGCATCGAAGCCCGCGCGGGTGAGCACGAGGATGCCGTCGTGGTCCTCGCCGATGCCGAGCTCGCGCACCGAGCAGATCATGCCGTCGGAGACGTGGCCGTACGTCTTGCGCGCCGCGATGGCGAAGCCGCCGGGAAGCACGGTGCCCGGCAGGGACACCACGACGTAGTCGCCCACGCCGAAGTTGTGCGCGCCGCAGATGATGCCGCGCGCGCCGCCGGCGGGGACGTCGGCGTCGTCGACGCCCTTGATCTGCGTCGCGTTGTGCTCCGGGCCGACGTCGACCAGGCACCAGTTGACGGTCTTGCCGTTCTTCTGCGGCTCGGGGGTCTGCGCGAGCACGCGCCCCACCACGAGCGGGCCGGTGACGGCGGCGGGGTGGATCTCTTCCTCCTCCAGGCCGACCTTCACCAGCGCGGCCGCGAGCTGCTCCGCGGTGAGGTCCGCCGGCAGCTCGACGTGCTCGCCGAGCCAGTCAGTGACGATGCGGGGCATCAGATCTCCGTCCCGAACTGGGTGGAGAAGCGCACGTCGCCCTCCACGATGTCGTGCATGTCCGCGATCGAGTGGCGCAGCATCGCCGTCCGCTCGATGCCCATCCCGAACGCGAAGCCCTGGTACTCCTCGGGGTCGATCCCGGCCGCGCGCAGCACGTTGGGGTTGACCATGCCGCAGCCGCCCCACTCGATCCAGCCCGCGCCGCCCTTCTTCTGCGGGAACCACAGGTCCATCTCGGCGCTGGGCTCCGTGAAGGGGAAGAAGCTCGGGCGCAGCCGGGTGCGCGCCTCGGGGCCGAACATGGCGCGCGCGAACGCGTCGAGGGTGCCCACGAGGTTCGCCATCGTCAGTCCCTTGTCGACCGCCAGGCCCTCGACCTGGTGGAAGACGGGGGTGTGCGTGGCGTCCAGGGCGTCGGTGCGGAACACCTTGCCCGGGCACGCGACGTACAGCGGCACCCCGCGCTCGAGCAGCGAGCGCGACTGCACCGGCGAGGTGTGCGTGCGCAGCACGAGGTTGGACGGCTTGTCGCCCTCGCCCGCCACGTAGAACGTGTCCTGCATCTGCCGCGCCGGGTGGTCCGGGTCGAAGTTCAGCGCGTCGAAGTTGAACCACTCCGCCTCGACCTCGGGGCCGTCGGCGATCTCCCAGCCCATCCCGACGAAGAAGTCGGCGATGCGCTCCTGGACCAGCTCGATCGGGTGCCGAGCCCCGACGGGGCGGCGACCGGTCGGCAGCGTGACGTCGACCGTCTCCTCCACGAGGACCCGCTCGTCGCGCTCGGCCTCGAGCTCCGCCTGGCGCGCGGCGATCGCCTGGTTGACGCGGCCGCGGCGCGGGCCGACGTTCTTGCCGGCGGCGGCCTTGTCGGGGCCGGGGAGAGCGCCGATGGCACGGTTCGCGAGCGCGAGCGCGCTCCTGTCCCCGGTCTGCGCGGTGCGGACGGCCTTCAGCTCGTCGAGGTCGCGCGCGGCGGCGACCGCGGCGAGCGCCTCGTCGACCGCGGCGTCGAGGGCCGCGACGTCGAGCGGGTCGGGGCCCTGTCGGTCGTTGCCGGGTTCTGGGGTGGGTGCGGGCGTGGACATGCGTGCCTTCCTGAGAGGGTCCCTGCGAGGGGTGTGGGCGGCGGGGTCAGTTTATGTGCCCGCCACGGCCCGTCAGGTCGGCGTCCGCGGTGCCGCGCGCTCAGCGCGCGGGCGCAGCCGGGACCGGGCCCGTGGCGGGCCCGGTAAATCGGCGGTCGCGGAGTGTCACGCCTCCCATCATGGCACGTGCCGCCCTGGGCTGCGCCCGTCGGCCCCGTCGGCCCCGTCGGCCAGGGGGATCACGGCGACGTCCTCGTGCAGCGGTCCGCCTGACCGCCCCTCGCCGAGCCGGGAGGCGACGACGTGGACGGCGTCCACCTCCCAGGACGGCCCGCGGTACACGGCCAAGGCCCGCGCCCACGGGACCAGCGGCGACGCCTCCGACTCGCGGCCTCGCGGCGCGCGGGTGCCGCCGCGCGCGCCGTCGACCCGCCGGCGCCCCTCCGCGGCGCGGAGCGTCGCGCGGGCGACGGTGAGGTGCGGCCGTCCCGACGTGCGGTCCGAGGCGGGCAGGCCCGACGCGCCGACGGCGGCGTCCTGGGCGAGCTCGGCCGTCCGCCGCAGCGCGTCGACCGCGCCGGTCAGCCCCACCCAGAGCGTGCGACCGCCGAACGAGCCGCTGCCCGCGAGCGCGAGGTCGAACGGGGGCACGTCGGCCAGGGCCAGGCGCAGGGCGTCGACGTAGCCGGGCACCGCGCCGTCAGGGATCTCGCCGTGAAAGGCGAGGGTGACGTGGCGCTGCTCCGGCGGCACCCAGCGCAGGCCGCGGCCCGGGTCGGCGAGCGACGGGCCGCTCACCCCCGCGAGGGCGAGCTCCAGGTGCCGGGCCGCCTCCGCGGACGGGTACACGGCCGTGAAGAGGCGCACGCGCCCATCGTGCCACGCGCGCCGCAGCGTGGGTCAGCGCTGCGCGCGCCCGCTGGCGTAGAGGCACACCGTGGCGGCGGTGGCGAGGTTGAGCGACTCGGCCCGGCCGCGGATGGGCACGCGCACGACGGCGTCGGCGAGGGCGCGGTCGGCCTCGGGCAGACCCCAGGCCTCGTTGCCGAAGACCCAGGCCGTCGAGTCGGCCAGGTCGGGCTGGTCGGGCGTCCGCGGGCCGGGACCTGCGACGTCCAGCAGGTCGTCGAGGTCGTGGGTGCCCGTACCGTCGGCGGCGAGGACGTGGCAGCCGGCCGCCCGGAGCACGTCCACCGCCTCGGTCAGCGACGTGCCGGTGACGACCGGGAGGTGGAAGAGCGAGCCGGCGGTGGACCGCACGACCTTGGGGTTGTGCGGGTCGACGCTGTGGCCCGCGAGGACCACCAGGTCCGCGCCGGCGGCGTCCGAGGCCCGGATCACGGTGCCCGCGTTGCCCGGGTCGCGGACCGCCGCGAGCACCGCGACGAGCAGCGGGCGCCCCTCGGCAGCCCGAGCCCCCGCCAACGACGCGACCGTCTCGTCGAGGCCGTGCGACCGGACGCGCACCACGGCGAGGACGCCCTGGGCGTCGGGGCTCATCGCCTCGAGCACCTCGGGCGTCCCGACGTGCACGTGGAGGCCGGCGCCGAGGGCGTCGTGCAGGATCTCGTCGTAGCGCTCGGCGGCGGCGGGCGTGAGGTAGACGTCCCGGACGTCACCTGCCGCGTGGCGGACCGCCTCTCGCACGCCCTGCGGCCCCTCGACGAGGAACTGCCCGTGCCGGGAACGCGCAGGACGCCCGGACAACGCCCTGACCTGCTTGACCCGGTCCGCCCGCGGGTTCGCGAGCGTCACGTCGGGGATGCCTGAGATCATTCCTGGCATCGACAGGTCGGGGTTGTCCGGGCGTCCGGGGTGCTGAGCGGGTGGCTCAGGCGGCCTTCGGCGCGTTGACGTCGGCCGGCAGCGCGTCCTTGGCGACCTGGACGAGCGCGTTGAACGCCGCCACGTCGTTGACCGCGAGCTCGGCGAGCATGCGGCGGTCGACCTCCACACCAGCAGCCTTGAGGCCCTGGATGAGGCGGTTGTAGGTCAGCCCCTGCGCGCGGGACGCAGCGTTGATGCGCTGGATCCACAGCTTGCGGAAGTCGCCCTTCTTCGCCTTGCGGTCGCGGTACGAGTAGACGAGGGAGTGGGTGACCTGCTCCTTCGCCTTCCGGTACAGGCGCGAACGCTGGCCGCGGTAGCCGCTGGCGCGCTCGAGGGTCGTACGGCGCTTCTTGTGGGCGTTGACCGCCCGCTTCACGCGTGCCACGTGATGCTCCTTGCAGTGTCGGGCCGGAAGTGGACCCGGCGGCCGGTGCGGCCGCCGGAGGGGTCACTTGCCGAGCAGCTTCTTGATCTTCTTGACGTCGGCCTGCGAGACCTGCTGGTCCATCGCGAGGCGGCGGGTGCGCTTGGTCGGCTTGTGCTCGAACAGGTGGCGGCGGTTGGCCTGCTCGCGCATGACCTTCCCGCTACCGGTGACCCGGAAGCGCTTCTTGGCGCCGGAGTGCGTCTTGTTCTTCGGCATGACTGCCGTCTCTCCTCGTGTCGGTCACCCGCCGGCCGGCGGGGACGTGGTGCGGACCGGGGCCGGCGAGCGGCCCGGTGCCAGATGGTCGTGTACGGCCTCAGCGCCCTGCGCGCGGGCTCGGCTTCGGTCGCGGTGCCGAAGGCCGCGGGGTGCCCGGCTTCGGCGTCGCGGCCTTGGGCGTCGCCGGCTTGGGCGTCGCAGGCTTCGGCGCGGCGGCCGGCTTGGCCGGAGCAGCGGCAGGCTTCTCCGACGTCGCGGGCTTCTCCGACGTCGCAGGCTTCGCCGGGGCGGGCTCGGCCGGGGCGCTCGGGGCCGGGGCGGCGGCCTCGGGGGCCGGCGCCTCGGGCGTCTCCACCTCGGGCGCCGCCGTCGGCTGCGCGGTCCCGGCCTGGGCGCGGGCCTCGGCCTTGACCTCGGACTTGGTCTTGCGCTGCGCGTTGATCTCGCTGGACCGCTTGCGCTGCTCGACCTTGGCGTCGGCCTTCTTCTTCACCGGGCCGAGCACCATGGTCATGTTGCGGCCGTCCTGCTTCGGCATCGACTCGACGAAGCCGAGGTCCGCCACGTCCTCCGCGAGCCGCTGCAGCAGGCGCACGCCCATCTCGGGACGCGACTGCTCACGACCACGGAACATGATCATGACCTTGACCTTGTCGCCGGCCTCCAGGAAGCGCACGACGTGGCCCTTCTTGGTGCCGTAGTCGTGCGGGTCGATCTTCAGGCGGAACCGGATCTCCTTGAGGACCGTGTTCGCCTGGTTGCGCCGCGCCTCGCGCGCCTTCATGTCCGACTCGTACTTGAACTTGCCGTAGTCCATGAGCTTGGCGACGGGCGGACGGGCGTCCGGGGCCACCTCGACGAGGTCGAGGTCGGCGTCCTGGGCAAGCTTCAGGGCGACTCCCGTGGCGACCACGCCGACCTGCTCCCCGCCCGGGCCGATGAGTCGGACCTCGGGGACGCGGATCCGATCGTTGATGCGAGGCTCGCTGATGGTGATGCTCCTAGGAACTCGTCGGTAGACCGCCAGGGACGGGAAAGGCCCCCGACCTGAGCACAGGTGGAGGCCATCTACCGACGCCGGGGCGCGAGCGCTCCGACGACCGAGGCGGACACCCACGAGAGGCGTCCGACCGGGACCCGGCTCCTGTCGGCGCCCAGGGGCGCCCGGTCGGTGCTCGGGTGGGATGAGATCCACTTGATGCACCCGGGCCCGACGTCGACGACTCGCTCGGAGCATCGCACCACGGACCCAGGTCGGTCAGCTGTCAAGGCTAGCACGGGATCGCCGCCCGGCCGGCCGGTGTGGCGAGCGTCTCGCCCGCCCACTCCGCGACCTTTACTGGAATCGTTCCAGAAAGTGTGGCAGGGTCGCGGCCATGACCACGGCGAGCACGGACGAGACGTTGCTGAGGGAGCGGGGCCTGCGCGTCACCGGTTCCCGGCTCGCCGTCCTGCGCGCGCTCTCCGAGCACCAGCACGCCACCGCGGACGACGTCGTGCGCGCGGTGCGGGCCGACCTCGGCTCGGTGTCCGTGCAGGCCGTCTACGACTGCCTGCACGCGCTCACCTCGTCCGGCCTCCTGCGCCGCATGGAGCCGGCCGGGCACCCCGCGCGCTACGAGCGCCGCACCGGCGACAACCACCACCACGTGGTGTGCCGCTCGTGCGGTGCCGTCGCCGACGTCGACTGCACCGTGGGGCACGCGCCCTGCCTGACGCCCAGCGCGTCCCACGGGTTCGCCGTCGACCTCGCCGAGGTCACCTTCTGGGGCCTGTGCCCCGACTGTGCCGAGAGCTCCGCCGCCGACCCCGTCCCGGCGGCCGGCCCCGGCACGACCTCCTGAAGCCGGACCGAACCGGAACCCCCCTGAGAAAGGACGTCATCACATGACGACGCCGTTCACGACGACGCAGACCGGCACCCCGGTCGCGAGCGACGCGCAGTCCCTCACGCTGGGTGCGGACGGGCCCACCGTCCTGCACGACCGCTACCTGGTGGAGAAGCTCGCCTCCTTCAACCGGGAGCGCGTCCCGGAGCGCAACCCGCACGCCAAGGGCGGCGGCGCGTTCGGCGAGTTCGTCGTCACGGAGGACGTCTCGCAGTACACCCGCGCGGCGGTCTTCCAGAAGGGCGCCACGAGCGAGACGCTGCTGCGCTTCTCCTCGGTCGCGGGCGAGCAGGGCTCCCCCGACACCTGGCGCGACGTGCGCGGCTTCTCGCTGCGCTTCTACACCACCGAGGGCAACCTCGACATCGTCGGCAACAACACCCCGGTGTTCTTCCTGCGCGACGCGATGAAGTTCCCGGACTTCATCCACTCGCAGAAGCGCCTCGGCGCCTCCGGCCTGCGCAACGCCGATATGCAGTGGGACTTCTGGACGCTGTCCCCCGAGTCGGCCCACCAGGTCACCTACGTCATGGGCGACCGCGGCCTGTCGAAGTCGTGGCGCCACCTCAACGGCTACGGCTCGCACACCTACCAGTGGATCAACGCCGCGGGCGAGCGCTTCTGGGTGCAGTACCACTTCATCTCCCAGCAGGGCGTGGAGCACATGTCGGCCGAGGACGCCGAGCGCATCGCCGGCGAGGACGCGGACTACTACCGCCGCGACCTGTACGAGGCCATCGAGCGCGGCGAGCACCCCTCGTGGGACGTCAAGGTCCAGGTCATGCCCTACGAGGACGCGAAGACCTACCGCTTCAACCCGTTCGACATGACGAAGGTCTGGCCGCACGCGGACTACCCGCTGATCAAGGTCGGCACGTTCACGCTGAACCGGAACCCGAAGAACTTCTTCGCCGAGATCGAGCAGGCCGCGTTCTCGCCGGGCAACCAGGTGCCGGGCACCGGCATCTCGCCCGACAAGATGCTCATGGCCCGCGTCTTCTCCTACCCCGACGCGCAGCGCTACCGCATCGGCACCAACTACAACCAGCTGCCGGTCAACCAGCCGCACGCCGCCCCGGTCGCGAACTACATGCACCAGGGCAACATGCAGTACCACTTCAACGGCCCGGAGCACCGCGTCTACACGCCGAACTCGTTCGGCGCCCAGGGCGGCCCCGTGGCCGACCCGGCGCGCGGCGTCGAGGCGGGCTGGGAGTCGGACGGCGAGCTGGTGCGCGCCGCGCAGACGCTGCACGCCGAGGACGACGACTTCGGCCAGGCCGGCACCCTGTACCGCGAGGTCTTCGACGACGCCGCCAAGGCGCGCTTCCTCGAGACGCTCACCGGCCAGGGCCTCGCGATCACGATCGACGAGATCCGCGAGCGGTTCTTCCAGTACTGGACGAACGTGGACGCCGAGCTCGGCGCCAAGCTGCGCGCCGAGGTGTCCTCCGGTCACGTGCCGTCGCCGGCCGCCGCCGGCTCGGGCCCGGACGTCGAGCCCGTCGGCATCTGACGACGCCGCTCGCCCGTCGGCGCACCGCCCG
>NZ_JBHVBO010000160.1:0-9599 GCF_042668085.1 Isoptericola sp. NPDC057391
GCCGCGCCCATCGTGGCGCGGCCCCGCCGCTCGTGCTACCCGACCAGGGCCTTCGTCCGACCGTCAGGCCTCGACGACCACCGGCACGATCATCGGCCGGCGGCGCAGACGCCGGTTGACCCACTGCCCGATGACGCGCCGCATCACCTGCTGCAGCTGGTAGGTGTCCGTGGCGCCGCCGGCGATCGCGTTCTCGAGCGCCGCCACGACGTCGGGCTGGATCTCCTCGAAGACCGCGTTGTCCTCCGCCATGCCGCGGGCGAGGATCTGGGGGCCGGCGAGCACCTTGCCGGTCGCCGTGTCGACCACGGCGAAGACGGAGACGAAGCCCTCCTCGGACAGCGTCCGGCGGTCCTTGAGCTCGTTCTCGGTGACCGCACCGACGGTGGAGCCGTCGACGAAGACGTACCCGCACGGCACCGCACCCACGACGGACGCCTTGCCGTCCACGAGGTCGACGACGACGCCGTCCTCGGCGAGCACGACCCGGTCGGCGGGGACGCCCGTGCGCACGGCGAGCGCCCCGTTCGCCACGAGGTGGCGCACCTCGCCGTGCACCGGCATGACGTTGCGCGGCTTGAGCACGTTGTAGCAGTACAGGAGCTCGCCGGCGCTCGCGTGCCCCGACACGTGCACCTTGGCGTTGCCGGAGTGCACGACGCGCGCGCCGAGACGGGTGAGCCCGTTGATGACCCGGAACACGGAGTTCTCGTTGCCCGGGATGAGGGAGGACGCGAGGATCACGGTGTCCCCGTGGCCGACCTGGACCTTGTGGTCGCCGTTGGCCATGCGGCTCAGGGCGGCCATCGGCTCGCCCTGGGAGCCGGTCGACATGTAGACGATGCGGTCGTCGGGCAGGCTCGCGGCCTGCTTGAGCTCGATCAGGACCCCCGGCGGCACGTCGAGGTAGCCCAGCTCGGCGGCGATGCCCATGTTGCGGACCATCGAGCGGCCGACCAGCGCGACCTTGCGGCCGTGCGCGTGCGCGGCGTTGAGCACCTGCTGCACGCGGTGCACGTGCGAGGAGAACGACGCGACGACGATCCGCTTCTCCGCCTGGGCGAAGGCGGCGTCCAGCGCCGGGCCGATCTCGACCTCGTTGGTGACGAACCCGGGCACCTCGGCGTTGGTGGAGTCGACCATGAACAGGTCGACGCCCTTCTCGCCCAGCCGGGCGAACGCGCGCAGGTCGGTGACGCGGCCGTCGAGCGGCAGCTGGTCCATCTTGAAGTCGCCGGTGTGCAGCACGGTGCCGGCGCCGGTCGTGACGGCGACCGCGAGCGCGTCCGGGATGGAGTGGTTGACGGCCACGAACTCGCAGTCGAAGGGGCCGAACCGCTCGGTCTGGTCCTCCGCGACGACGCGCAGCACCGGCTTGATGCGGTGCTCCTTGAGCTTCGCCTCGACGAACGCGAGCGTGAGCCGCGAGCCGACGAGCGGGATGTCCCGGCGCAGCCGTAGCAGGTAGGGCACGGCGCCGATGTGGTCCTCGTGCCCGTGCGTGAGGACGATCGCCTCGATGTCGTCGAGGCGGTCGGAGATGTAGTCGAAGTCCGGCAGGATCAGGTCCACGCCGGGCTGGTGGTCCTCGGGGAAGAGGACGCCGCAGTCGATGATCAGCAGGCGGCCCTCGTACTCGAGGACGGCCATGTTGCGGCCCACCTCGCCCAGGCCGCCGAGGGCCACGATGCGCAGCCCCTTCGACGGCAGGACGGGGGGCAGGGGAAGTTCGGGGTGAGGGTGGCTCACGGGGCCTCCTGGCCTCTAGTACTGCCGGTAGGTCTTACGGAAGGGTGGTGGCGCCCGCGCGGACGCCGTCGTTCAGGTAGCCCGCCGTCGCGAGGGCGTCGTGCAGCTGCGCGACGTCGTCCTCGGAGGCGGCCACGTTGGGAAGCCGCAGCTCACGGTTGTCGAGCACGCCGAGCGCCTCGAGCGCGGCCTTGGCCATCACGGCCTGCGCGCCGGCGCCGTTGAGCGCCTCGATGACGGGCACGGTGGGCAGGTACGCCTGCAGGGCACCCGCGGCGTCCCCGGCGTCCCAGCGGCGGACGACCTCGGCGAACGCCCCGCCCACGACGTGCGCGGAGACGGACACGACGCCGGCGCCGCCCATGGACAGGAACGGCAGCAGCAGGCTGTCGTCCCCCGAGTACCAGGCGAGGCCGGTCGCGGCCGCCAGGGGCGCGGCCGACGACACGTCACCGGTGGCGTCCTTCGTCGCGACGACCTGCGGGTGCCGGGCGATGCGCTCGTAGGTCGACGCCGCGATCCGCACGCAGGTGCGCCCCGGGACGTCGTACAGCATCACGGGGAGCTCGGTGGCGTCGGCGACGGTCGCGAAGTGCCGGTACAGGCCCTCCTGCGACGGTCGCGAGTAGTAGGGCGAGACGACGAGCAGGCCGTGGGCGCCCGCCTCGGCCGCCTGCTCGGCCATGCGCACGGCGTGCACGGTGTCGTTGGAGCCGGCGCCGGCCAGGACGTACGCCCGGTCGCCGACGGCGTCCACGACGGCGCGCACGAGGTCGGCCTTCTCCGGGGCGTGCGTCGTCGGCGACTCGCCGGTGGTCCCCGACAGGACGAGCCCGTCGTTTCCGTCGTCCACCAGGCGCTTCGCCACCTTGACCGCCGCATCCAGGTCCAGGTCGCCCGAGGGCGTCATGGGCGTCACCATCGCGGTGAGGACGGCGCCGAACGGGCGCGCGGCGGCAGGGGCGAGCGTCATGAGGTCAACCGTACCGGGCGCGACCGGGCGCGACGGACGGGACTCACCCCTCGAGCAGCCGGCCCAACCGGGCCGCGAGGTCCGGGAGGCCCGTCGCGTCGGCGTCGACCTCGAGCGTTCCCGGCACGAGGGCCACCGCGCGCAGGCCCGCCGCGTAGGCGTCCCACGCGGCGTCGTCGAGGTCGGCGCGCTGGGCCGCACGGCCGCAGGCGCGGTCGGCCGCCACCCGCCGCGCGAGCGTCGGCGGCGCGACCCGCAGGATCGCGTGGACGAACCGCGCCCCGCCGTCCGCGGCGGCCCGTGCGAAGCGTGTCACCTGGTCGGGTCGCGCCACGAGCTGCGGGACGACGACGTCGGCGCCGGCCCGCAGGTGCGAGCGCGCCATGTCGAGGGCGAGGCGCCGGGCGGGCTCTGCTGCGGGACCGGCGTCACCCGAGATCAGCGTGCGGACCACGTCCACGTCGAGGACGAGCGTGCCGGGCCGCCCGGCCGCGAGCGCCGCCGCGACGGTCGACTTGCCCGCCCCCGGCAGTCCGTTGAGGAGGAGCAGGGTCGGAGGGCGACGGCCCCGCGGTTCGTCCATCCGGCGATCCTAGGGATGCGGGGACGCCGACGGGGGTCGGTGACGGGTGCCGGGTGACGGCGCGAGCGTTCCGCGTGTCGAGCGGACGACGTGCTGTGCATACTCGGGGCATGAGCTCGCTGTCCCCCGCGCTCGTGGCCCACCTGCCGACCGGCATGCTCGCCGACGGCCAGTGGACCGCGGCCTCGGGCGGAAGGACCTTCGAGGTCACCGACCCCGCCACGGGCGAGGTGCTGTTCGACGTCGCCGACGCCTCCCCCGAGGACGGCCGGCGGGCGCTCGCCTCGGCCGCCGACGCCGCGCCCGCGTGGCGCGCCGTCGCGCCGCGCGAGCGGTCCGAGCTGCTGCGCGCCGTCTTCGAGCGGCTCGTCGCGCGCAGCGAGGCCGTCGCGTCCCTCATCACCGCCGAGTGCGGCAAGCCCCTGGCCGAGGCGCGGGCCGAGGTCGCGTACGGCGCCGACTTCCTGCGCTGGTACGCCGAGCAGGCGGTGCGGGCCGAGGGCCTCGTGCGCACCGCTCCCGCGGGCGCGAACCGGCAGCTCGTGCACCGTCGGCCCGTGGGCCCGGCGCTCCTCATCACGCCGTGGAACTTCCCGATCGCCATGGCGACGCGCAAGATCGGCCCGGCGCTCGCGGCCGGCTGCCCGGTCGTGATCAAGCCCGCCCACCAGACCCCGCTCACCACGATGCTGGTCGCGGAGGTGATCCGCTCCGAGGCGGTCGAGCGCGGGCTCCCGCCCGGCATCGTCAACGTCGTGCCCACGGCGAGCTCGGGCGACCTCGTGGCGCCGCTGCTCACCGACGACCGGCTGCGCAAGCTGTCGTTCACCGGCTCCACCGCCGTCGGGCGGACGCTGCTGAAGCAGTCGGCCGACCAGGTCCTGCGCACGTCGATGGAGCTCGGCGGCAACGCCCCGTTCGTCGTCTTCGCCGACGCCGACCTCGACGCCGCCGTCGAGGGCGCGACGGTCGCGAAGCTCCGCAACGCCGGCCAGTCGTGCGTCGCGGCCAACCGCTTCCTCGTGCACGACTCCGTCGCCCGCGAGTTCGCGCAGCGGCTCGCGGACCGGTTCGCGAGCCTGCGCGTGGGGCGCGGGGACGTGGACGGCGTCGACGTCGGCCCGCTCATCGACGCCGAGGCCGTCGAGAAGGTGGCCGGGCTCGTCGACGACGCCAGCGGCCGCGGCGCGCAGGTGCTCACGGGCGGCGGACGCCCCGACGGCCCGGGCACGTTCTTCGAGCCGACCGTGCTCGCCGGGGTCGACCGGGACGCGCGGGCGGTGCGCGAGGAGATCTTCGGCCCGGTGGCGCCCGTCGTCGGGTTCGCCGACGACGACGAGGCGTTCGCCCTCGCGAACGACACCGAGTACGGACTCGCCGCGTACGCCTACACCACGTCCCTGGAGCGGGCCCTGCGCGTCGGGGCGGAGATCGACGCCGGGATGATCGGCGTCAACCGCGGCATGGTCTCCGACGCGAGCGCCCCGTTCGGCGGCATGAAGCAGTCCGGCCTGGGCCGCGAGGGCGGCGAGGCGGGCCTCGAGGAGTTCCTCGAGACCGTGTACGTCGCGCTCTGAGCGCCGGACGGATCAGCCGAGGCGGTCGACGAGGACCTCGCGCCCCGGGCCCGTCAGGTCGTGAGCCGCGCCTCGGCGGCCGGCGAGCGCCATGAGCACGGCCTCCGCCGGCCCCCGCGCCTCGGGTCCCCGGCCTCGTCGCCAGCCCACGTCGGTCGCCACGAGGCGGACCCCGCGCGCGTGCCAGAACCCCCGCAGGGGCGGCGCGAGGACGGCGAAGTCGAGGGCGACCCGCAGCCGGTCCGCGGGCACGGCCCGCGGCCGGCCCAGCGGGCGGCGGATGTCCTGGTGGTGGATCAGCGCGTCCACCATGCCGACCCGGTAGCCCATCGAGGCCGTCGAGCCGCGCGGCTCGAGGTGCGACCTCAGGAACGCGACCAGCTCCGCGGGCGTGAGGTGCCGGTACTCCGCGAGCGCCACGTCGTTGAGCCGGCCGGGCCGCCACCGGGCCCGGGCGAGCCGGCGCAGCAGGTCGCGCCGCGAGTGCTCCTCGTAGCTCACGACGTGCGCGACGACGTCGTGCACGCTCCAGCCCTCGCACAGCGAGGGCGTCGCCCACAGGTCGTCGTCGAGCGTGTCGAGGAAGTCCGCGAGCTCGGAGCGCTCGGCGACGGCCATCGCGCGCACGTCGGCCGTCCCTCTCCGCATTTCTCCACGCTACGAGAGTCGTGGTTACCTGGCGCGCGTGAGCTCACGACAGCAGTCGCCGGCGGTGCGGTCCGCCGTCCGCCAGGGGGCGTCGGTCGCGGTCGCGACCGGCCTGTACGGCATCTCGTTCGGGGCGCTCTCGGTCGTGGCCGGCGTCAGCGTGCCGCAGACGATGGCGCTCAGCCTCCTGCTCTTCTCGGGCGGGTCGCAGTTCGCCCTCATCGGCGTCGTCGCCGCGGGCGGCTCGCCCGTCGCCGCCGTGGCGACCTCCACCCTCCTGGGCGTGCGCAACGCCCTGTACGGCGCCGTCGTCGCGCCGCTGCTCGAGGTGCGCGGCTGGCGACGCCTCGCCGCGGCGCAGCTCACGATCGACGAGTCGACGGCGGTGGCCGTCGGCCAGCGGGAGCGCGCCGCGACGCGCGCCGGCTTCTGGGTCACGGGCGTCGGCGTCTTCGTCCTGTGGAACGCGTTCACGCTGCTGGGCGCGCTCGCCGGGGACGCGCTCGGCGACCCGCGCGCCTGGGGGCTGGACGCGGCGGCCGGGGCCGCGTTCCTCGCCCTCGTGTGGCCGCGCCTCGCGGCCCGGCGCGCGCAGGTCGTCGCCGCGCTCGCCGTCGCCGTCACCGCCGCGCTCGTCCCCGTCGTCCCCGCGGGCGTGCCCGTCCTGGCCGCCGCGGCGGTCGCGATCGTCGTGGGCGTGGTCGCGGCACCGGGCGCCCCGGGCGGCCGGGAGGAGGCCGCATGACCACCACCGTGCTGTGGGTGACCGTCCTGGTCGCCTCCCTGCTCAGCTTCGGGCTGAAGCTCGCCGGCCACCTCATCCCCGAGCACTGGCTCGCGACCGAGCGCGTGCAGCGCACGTCGACCCTCGTCACGGTGGCCCTGCTCGTCTCGCTCGTCGTGGTGCAGACCTTCGCCGACGGCCAGGCCCTGGCGGTCGACGCCCGCGTGCCCGCGCTCGCCGTGGCCGCGATCGCCCTCGCGCTGCGGGCGCCGTTCATCCTCGTGGTCGTGCTCGCGGCCGCCACCGCGGCGGGGCTGCGCGCCCTCGGTTGGGGGTGACGGCCCCGCAGGGGGCACGCGGTCACTAGGGTGGCCCGATGGCACTCTTCCGCGAGACGGCCGACGTCTCGGTCCGCCCGGCGGTCCCCGGCGACGAGGACGCGGTCACCCGCGTCCAGGTGTCGGCGTGGCGCGCGACGCACGAGACGGCGCTGGGCGACGGCGTCGTCGACGCGCTCGACACGGACACGATGCGCGAGCGCTGGGCGCAGGCGATCGCCGCGCCCCCGGGCCCGGGCTTCGCCGTGCTCGTCGCCCTCGACGGTCCCGAGGTCGTCGGCTTCGCGGCGGTCGGCCCGGGCCAGCTCGTGGCGCTCGAGGTGGAGCCCCGGCACCAGCGCGGCGGCCACGGCTCGCGGCTGCTGTCCGCCGCGGTCGACCGGCTCCGCACCGACGGCGCCGAGCAGGTCGTCACCTGGGTGCTCGACGACGACGCCGCGCGCGAGCGCTTCCTCTCCTCGGCGGGCCTGGGTCCGGACGGCACGTCCCGCACCCTGGCGACCGGCGTGCGCGACGTGGTGGAACGGCGCTGGTCCGCCGCCATCTGAGGCATCCTCCATTTCCCTACCGCACGGTAGGTTTCTTGCTACGCTGGAGGGGTTGCCCGTCGCCGACCCCAGGAGCGCCCCCGTGACCCTCGACCAGACCGTGCCCGCCACCACGTCGTCCACCGCGGCGGACAGCAGCCCCGAGCACCCCGCCCGCCCGTTCGACGTCGAGCGCGTGCTCGCCACGCTGACGCTCGAGGAGAAGGCCTCGTTGCTCTCCGGTGCCGACTTCTGGCACACGCAGCCGGTCGAGCGCGACGGCGCCACCCTCGTCCCGTCGGTCATGGTCACCGACGGCCCGCACGGGCTGCGCAAGCAGGACGAGAGCGCGGACCACCTTGGCCTCGGCGACAGCGTGCCCGCCACCTGCTTCCCCACCGCCGCCGCGCTCGGGTCCACCTGGGACGCCGACCTGCTGCGCCGCGTCGGCGAGGCGCTCGGCCGCGAGACCCGCGCCAACGACGTCGCCGTCCTGCTCGGCCCGGGCGTGAACATCAAGCGGTCGCCGCTGTGCGGGCGCAACTTCGAGTACTTCTCCGAGGACCCGGTGGTGGCCGGCGAGCTCGCGACGGCCCTGGTCGAGGGCATCCAGTCCCTCGGAGTCGGCACGTCGCTCAAGCACTTCGCCGCAAACAACCAGGAGGCCGACCGGATGCGCGTGTCGGCCGACGTCGACGAGCGCACGCTGCGCGAGATCTACCTGCCGGCCTTCGAGCGCGTCGTCACGAAGGCGCAGCCGTGGACCGTCATGTGCGCCTACAACAAGGTGAACGGCGTCTACGCCTCGCAGCACGACTGGCTGCTCACCACCGTGCTGCGCGACGAGTGGGGTTTCGAGGGGCTCGTCGTGTCCGACTGGGGCGCCGTGCGCGACCGCGTCGCGGGCGTCGCCGCCGGGCTCGACCTCGAGATGCCGTCGTCCGGCGGCCGCACCGACGCCGAGGTCGTCGCGGCCGTGCGCGCCGGCGCGCTCGACGAGTCGCTCGTGGACACGGCCGCGCGGCGCGTGCTCCACCTCGTCGCCCGCTCCCTGCCGGCGCTGGACGCCCCGGGGTCGTTCGACGTCGACGCCCACCACGCCCTGGCCCGCGAGGCCGCCGCCGCGGGCACGGTGCTGCTCAAGAACGACCCGGTCGACGGCGCGCCCCTGCTGCCCCTGGCGCCCGAGGCCCTCGCCGACGTCGCCGTCGTCGGCGAGCTCGCCCGCACCCCGCGCTACCAGGGCGCCGGTTCCTCGCAGGTCAACCCGACTCGCCTCGACGCCGCGCTCACCGCGCTGCGCGCGGCCGCCGGCGCCGACCTCCCCTTCGCCCCGGGCTACACGCTGGCCGAGGGCCCGGCCGACGACCGCTCCCCCGACGCCCTCGTCGCCGAGGCCGTGGAGACGGCGCGCGGCGCCCGCACCGCGCTCGTGTTCCTCGGCCTGCCCGCCGCGTACGAGTCCGAGGGCTACGACCGCGACCACCTCGACCTGCCCGCCGACCAGGTCGCGCTGCTGCGCGCCGTCGCCGCCGCGAACCCGCGGGTCGTCGTCGCGCTCGCCGGCGGCTCGGCGATCTCGGTGGCCCCGTGGCAGGAGGCCGCCCCCGCGCTGCTCACCGGCTGGCTGGGCGGCCAGGCCGGCGGCTCCGCCGTCGCCGACGTCCTCACGGGCGCCGTCGCACCCTCGGGCCGGCTCACCGAGACCCTGCCCCTGCGCCTCGAGGACACCCCGGCCTTCGGGAACTTCCCGGGCGAGCTCGGCCACGTGCGCTACGGCGAGGGCGTGCTGGTGGGCTACCGCTGGTACGACGCCCGCAAGGTCGACGTCGCCTACCCGTTCGGGCACGGCCTGACCTACACGACGTTCGCGTACGACGACGCCGCGGCGGAGGTCACCGGCTCCGGCGCCGACACCCGCGTGCGCGTCACCGTGCGCGTGACCAACACCGGCGCCGTCGCGGGCGCGGAGGTCGTGCAGGTGTACGTCGGCGACCCGCAGGCCCAGGTGCAGCGCCCCGAGCGAGAGCTCAAGGCGTTCGCGAAGGTGCACCTGGAGCCGGGCGCGTCGCAGGTCGTGACGCTCGACCTCGACGCCCGCGACCTGTCCTACTGGCACCCCGTGCTGCGCCGCTGGGTGCTGGAGGGCGGCGAGTTCCGCGTCGCCGTGGGCGCCTCGTCCCGCGACCTGCGCGCCGAGCTCGCGGTCGACGTCGTCGGCGAGGACGTCACCCTCCCCCTGCACGAGCTGTCGACGCTGGGCGAGGCGCTGGCCCACCCGGTCGCGGGCGCGATGATCCGGCCCACCCTGGAGGCGACGCCGATCGACCCGTCGATGCTCGCCATGGCCACGGACATGCCCCTGGCGGTCATCGCCGACTTCGGCCTGGCAGGCTTCGACCGCGGCACCCTCGAGCAGCTCGTCGAGGCCGCGAACGCCTGACGAACGGACCCGACCTCCCTTCGAGCAAGCGATCTGT